>JBAUJD010000829.1:0-4324 GCA_049683515.1 Thermosynechococcaceae cyanobacterium
AGGCCGCACAAGCACCCTCTGATGAAACCATTGGGGCACCGAGGGGGTGTTCGGGTGTGCAACGGGTACCAAAGGCCTGACAATCGGGCGGCTTCTGGGTTCCCTGCAGGATCTGCCCGCTAATGCATTCTGTTTTTGCGTCTACAGAAAGGTGGGAATCTAGGGGTTGACCCACATCCCTTGGTAAATGATGGTGTGCATCAAGATAGGCATACTCAGAGCGCAGTTTAAGTCCACTTTTGGTAATGCTGTTCATACCGCGCCACTTACGATCGCAACTCTCAAAGACTTCCATTATCAGCCGCTGAGCTGCGAGATTCCCTTGAGATTTAACCGCACGGGCATATTGATTTTCGACCGTGGCTGTACCGGCTTCCAGTTGTTTTATACAGTGATAAACCCCCTTCAGAATATCAACAGGTTCAAACCCTGTCACCACAATGGGAGTGTGGTACTGGGTTGCGATCGCATCATACTCTTCGTAGCCCATCACCGTACAAACATGCCCCGCCGCCAAGAATCCCTGAACCCTGCATTCTGGGGCCGACAAAATCGCCGCCATTGCCGGAGGGACTAAAACATGGGCCACCAACACTGAAAAATTAGAAATCCCCTGCTGGTGGGCCTGATACACCGCCATTGCCGTCGTCGGGGCCGTGGTTTCAAAGCCCACTGCAAAGAAAACCACCTGCTGCTCTGGATTGTTTTGAGCCAGCTTCAGAGCATCCATCGGAGAGTAAACCATCTGCACTGAGCCACCCTGAGCCTTTGCTGACAAAAGATCACAATCTGTTCCAGGCACTCGCAGCATGTCGCCAAAGGAACAGAGAGTGATGTTAGGAGTGAGAGAAAGTGCGATCGCATCATCAATCAAATCAACCGGCGTCACGCACACCGGGCACCCCGGTCCATGAATCAGCGTAATTTCATCCGGTAAAAGCTGATCAATCCCATACTTCACAATCGCGTGGGTCTGCCCCCCACAAATTTCCATAATCGTCCAGGGCCGTGTGACCAGACCCGAAATCTCCCGTGCATACCCTTGAGCTGTCTCAGCATCCCGATACTCATCCACAAACTTCATGACTCAGCAAACCCAAGACTCACAACAGAACCATCCCTTAACGAGGATGTTTGAATATTTCCAGTCAGTTCTGCACAAATCTTCGCTAACTCAAAGTCCCCCAGAATGGGGGATTTAGGGGGCAAATGCAGCATTCTCATCGCACTATTCAAACTAAACCAAAACTCAAAACTCACTTCAATCTCCAACATAAATCCCCAAATCTCTCGCCGTCTGAACCAGCCGTCCCTGAGCATCAACTGGAGCAGGGCAATGTCCATCTGTATGGCTTTGTCGAACTCGAGGCACCACTTGGTCTAACGGTTGACTGGTCACTTCACCATTCTCCAGAACCACAAGCTGGTTGTACTTCTCCATCGCAATCAGGTTGATCGCCTCACGACCAAATCGAGCTGCCAACAACCGATCAAAAGCAGAAGGGGTGCCGCTGCGCTGGATATGTCCCAAGACAGTCGCCCTAGTGTCAACTTCCTGTAGAGTACAAAACTGCGGTTCACCCGAATCACAGAGCCGCTGGCTGTGTTCTTGAATCTGCTGTGCTAAATATTCGCTGATCGATCGATCTTTTTGGCCGTCTGGTCTATGAACGCCTTCAGCAATCACAACAAGGGCAAAACGGCGACCGCCTTGACGCAGCACCGCAATCCGACGGCAAACCTGATCGATGACGGTCTCACTCAAACAAGGTGTCAGCTCTGGAATCAGAATCACATCTGCTCCCCCTGCAATTCCAGACTGATACGCTAAATGCCCCGCATCGCGGCCCATGACCTGAACCACCATGATGCGGTCGTGACTGGCAGCCGTACAGGTGAGATCATAGAGCGCCTTCGTGACGGAATTATCAGCGGTATCAAAACCAATGGACTGCTCTGTAAATGGAACATCATTATCGATGGTCTTGGGAATCGCAATCCATTGCCACTGGCCTTGTTGGGCAAGGGTGTCAATAATATCGAGACTGCCATCTCCGCCAATCGCGATTAAGGCATCAAGCTTGAGATGCCGGTAGCCCTGTAGAATTTCACGGGCAATGTCTGGATTACTAGGATCGCCTTTATTGAGTGCCCCTAAAACACTGCCGCTCAGGAACTGCAGAATATCTAAACCTCGAAGTAAGCCAGGGAAGTCATAACCGTGCTCTCGAAGCCGGAGATCTTCTGCTTGGCAATTCCCATTCTCTAGATCAAGAAAGCCCTTTGTACCGTAGGGAATACCAAAGACCTCCCACCCCTTATTGGTCGCGCACTTAATGACGGCCCGAATAATGGCGTTGAGTCCCGGACAGTCTCCGCCGCTGGTGAGAATTCCAATGCGTTTCGGTTGGGCCATAGGATTTTAGGAAGGAGTAAGGAGTAGATTGTTATTTACTGAGCTAACCCGCACTTACAAAGGGTTCTAGAGAAGGGCGATAGGTTTGAATAGCCTGCATATATTGAACCCGCTCATAGGCGCTCGGGTCTGGACAATTCACCTGACTCATACTGCCTTGGAGCTGCTGTACTGATTCATAATCATGCTCCTCTAACCACTGGCAGAGATCTCGCTCAAGGGTATGAATGTGATCAATTCCGTGACGCAGCAGCACACTGACAAGCATCGTGGCATTGGCTCCTACCATTAGCATTTTCAGAACATCCGCTGCGGTGTGGATGCCGCTGGTCGCAGCGAAATCCATCGGTACAGCTCCATATAGAATGGCGATCCACCGCATGGGCAGCCGTATATCCTGAGGGGTGCTAAGTAACAGATTAGGCGTGACTTCTAGAGTTTCAAGATCAATGTCAGGCTGGTAAAAACGATTAAACAAGACCAGTCCATTGGCACCGGCATCTGTTAAGCGCCGAGCCATATGAGCCAAATTGCTAAAGAAGGGACTCAGTTTAACGGCAACGGGAATATCAACGGTTGTCGTGACGGCGCGAACGATGTCTATATAGGTTTGCTCAACCACCGTTCCCGGAGTCGCAGTATCAGTGGGAATCGCGTAAATATTTAGCTCTAGGGCATCAGCGCCAGCCTGCTCAATTTGCTGGGCATAATTGGTCCAACTGTCGAGGGTTGAGCCATTTAAACTAGCGATGATGGGGATATCGACGATTTCCTTGGCCCGCCAAATGTGCTCAAGATAGGCTTCTGCATCGACGTGAAAAATGTCGGGTTCAGGGAAGTAAGAGAGGGCTTCCGCAAAGCTTTCGGTACCGTGGGTGAGATGGTGATGGAGTTCAAAGCGTTCCTGACGTAACTGTTCTTCAAACAGTGAATGCATCACCACTGCTGCAGCACCTGCATCTTCTATCTGTCTTAGATGCTCAATTCTTTCTGTCAGAGGCGCACAGGCTCCTACAACTAAGGGAGAACGTAGCGTCAGGCCCAAATAGGTTGTGCTCAAATTCATCTACATTCTCCTCTAGCAGCACTGTAACTCTGCATTCCCAAATCACAGATCGAGACAGTCACGACCATACCCTACAACTTAGAACCCCAATCTGAGGAACCTGTGAAGGTAGAGAGTACTTTGATGCTGCGTCTCAATAGGGCCGTTTGTCAGTCTCATCGCATTTTGAGGTCTCCACAGGTTTCCCATATTTAGACCCTAATCTTAGAGATGGAAGCAGCCGTCACATACAGCATAAACAGGGCTATTGAAGGATTTTGATCCATAGAATAAATGACAGATGAGTCACTCTAGAGCATCCACCTCAATAGATGAAAGCTAGCGGTTTGCTCCAGGTCTTGAGTGATGGCCTGAAGTCAGTGATCAACTCAACTATCACGGTCAAAGAGATAAAGCAGAACTACTTCTACAGGAGGATAAACGACATGACCAACAACATGAAAACAATGGATCTTTGCATTGAAGTTGATGGAGGCGCGCTGCGCGGAACACTGACTCGTCCTGAATCTGAACAGGGACTGATTATATTTGCCCACAGTAACGATAGAGGTCGTCATTGTCCCCACAATGATGCTGTTGCTGATACTTTAAATCGAAACGGTTTTGCAACGCTGCAGCTTAACCTACTCACTGCAAACGAAGAACTCATTGACCTTCGGACTCACAATATTCGGTTCAATGTCAGCCTACTGTCGCTCAGATTGAGAGAGGCTACGGATTGGCTGATGCAGCAGTCTTTTGCTCAAGAACTCAGAATTGGTTATTTCGGGACCAATGCAGGCGCTGCAGCAGCCTTGATCGCGGCGGCAGATCGCCCCAATATCGTCGGAGCAATCGTTTCG
>JBAUJD010000830.1:0-5553 GCA_049683515.1 Thermosynechococcaceae cyanobacterium
CTTCTCTGATGGCCTCGCCAAAATTCCACTGCCCAATAACCGGATCGGATTTATAGATAAAACCGGAGCCGTTGCCCTTCGCCTTCCTTTTACTGCTGTGACTCCCTTTTGGCAAGGATTGGCGATCGCCCATAATAAAAACGATAAAATCGGACTCATCGACAAAACTGGCAAATTTATCATTCAACCCCAGTTCGATTACTCTGACGGAGAAATGGCCCCGTACTTCAAGCCTACGTTCCCGAATGGCTTAGAACTGATGAATATCGGCGGTGGTTTAGGTGATAAGCAAACTCAATGGATCGGGGGCATCATCGGGGGCAAGTGGCAGTATCTCAACAAACAGGGCCAAGTTGTGATTGAACAAGACTGTTTGGTCGCTCGCCCTTTTTCAGAGGGGTTAGCCGCCATCAATGAGGCTGATACCTCGGATGGTGAAAGAATCATTGATCACTGGGGGTTCATCAACACAACAGGGAAACGGGTTATCCCCACGAAATTTGATTATGTGGAGAGTTTTTCCGAGGGACGAGCGATCGCAGGTGTGAAATCTCTCAACAAGAACTCTGACCCCCCTTTTGAATATTTCGCCTATGGCTACATTAATCGGCGGGGAACATTTGTCATACCGGCTCAATTTCAACAGGCAACCCCTTTCTTTGAAGGGCTGGCGGCGGTAGCGGTAGACGGCAAATATGGCTACATCAATAAAACCGGCAAATTTGTGATTCCCCCGCAATTTGAGACTGCGTTCCCTTTTGTTGAACACAGGGCAAGGGTTTCAACCGCTGCCGGTGTGGGGTATATCAATAAAAAAGGGGGCTATATTGTCAAACCTCAATTTGGCAGCGACTCTCAAGACTTTTCCGAAGGTTTGGCGGTGGTTCAAATCCAATGATTGATCCGGGCTAAGAGAAATTTGAGATAAGATCAGAGCCTGACTGTTTACCCTCAAAATCATGAGCCAAGGCACCCTGTTCGATAAAGTCTGGGATTTACACACAGTGGGGGTTCTCCCCTCCGGCCAAACTCAGCTATTCATCGGGCTGCATCTGATTCATGAAGTGACCAGCCCCCAAGCCTTCGCCATGCTCAAAGAGCGGGGCTTAACGGTCCTCTACCCGCAGCGAACCATCGCCACGGTGGACCACATCGTCCCCACCGAAAATCAGGCCCGACCCTTCGCCGATGGGCTAGCCGAAGAGATGATGCAGGCGCTGGAACAGAGCTGCGCTGAACATAACATCACCTTTCACAATATTGGCTCTGGCAATCAAGGCATTGTCCACGTCATTGCCCCAGAGCAGGGGCTGACGCAGCCAGGGATGACCATTGCCTGCGGCGATAGCCACACTTCAACCCACGGTGCCTTTGGTGCGATCGCATTTGGTATTGGTACCAGTCAAGTCCGCGATGTATTGGCCTCTCAGACATTAGCACTAGCTAAACTCAAGGTCCGCCGCATCGAAGTCAATGGTTCCCTGCAGCCCGGCGTCTATGCCAAAGACGTCATTCTCCATATCATCCGAACGTTAGGTGTTAAGGGTGGCGTTGGCTATGCCTATGAGTTTGCAGGCACCACCTTTGAGCAAATGAACATGGAAGAACGGATGACCGTCTGCAATATGTCCATCGAAGGCGGGGCACGATGCGGATATATCAACCCCGATCAAGTCACCTTTGACTATCTTCAAGGGCGTGATTTCGCCCCTAAAAAAGAGGCGTGGCAACAGGCCGTTGATTGGTGGACGAGCTTGAGAAGTGATGCTGATGCCCAGTACGACGATGTTGTGGTCTTTGATGCTGCTGAGATTGCCCCTACCGTAACCTGGGGGATTACGCCGGGTCAGGGCATTGCGGTCAACGAGTCGGTACCCCTACTAGAGTCAATGCCCGAATCAGAACGCGTGATTGCGTCAGAGGCATACAAGTATATGGAGTTAGAACCCGGCGCTCCGATTCAGGGAACCAAGGTGGATGTGTGCTTCATCGGAAGCTGCACCAACGGGCGACTCAGCGATCTGCAAGAGGCGGCTCACTTTGCCAAGGGTAAGCATGTGGCTAAGGGCGTCAAAGCCTTTGTGGTACCGGGGTCTGAGCGCGTCAAGAAAGAGGCAGAAGCAGAAGGTTTAGATAAGGTATTTGAAGCGGCTGGCTTTGAGTGGCGCGAACCGGGTTGCTCAATGTGTCTGGCGATGAATCCCGATAAGCTGCAGGGGAATCAGCTCAGCGCGTCGTCTTCTAATCGCAACTTTAAGGGGCGTCAGGGATCATCGTCAGGGCGAACGTTGCTGATGAGTCCGGTGATGGTGGCAGCAGCGGCCGTGACGGGCGAGGTGACGGACGTTCGGAGTTTGATCTAAGCGTTTGTTGAGTGCAGCGCTTCAATTAACGGAACGGCCTGATCGACTCCGTTGAGATAGCTTTGGGGCTGTTGCCGCTGGTGGGTTTGTAGCAAGACCGTGAGGGTTGCGATCGCTTCTTCAACAGACTCAACCAGATAGGCCCATCGCATGGCTCGCTGGCGCTGATTGTCGTAGAGGCGATCAAAGGCAAAGGTAATCAGGGGAATATTAAGCGCCGCTGCTTCAAACACAGTGTTGTAGCCCGCTCCCCCCACGATCACATCGGCTTGCTGGAGAACGGCCATTCCCGGCCAATGGTGCATCCAAGCGTCAGCAGGACAGCCGGGAGGCTGCTGAAAGGCTAAGCAGCAGATTTTTATTGAAGGAAATGCTGACTGCAGCTTCAGCGTCAGATCTCCCCAAAAGGCCAGTTCATCTAAGTTGCCAGCGGCGCATACCATCACCATTGGCTGCATTGAGCCAATGGCTTTGGGGGCAGCGAGTTCTAAATGGCTCCACATCAGCCACGGTGCAGTGATGCTTGCCAGCGGTAAGTCTGATAAACAGGCATCCGCCGGTTCTCCTGGAATGAGAACAAGATCGTATTGCTGGGCCACCCAAGACCGCAGATTTTTGACCTTAACGTAGTCTGGATGTAGCGCTCGGTGAACAAATATTTTCGGTACGGTGAGCTGAGGCAAGCAATCCACTAACTCTCCTCCTAATCCTCTAGGGAATGTATCGACGATGAAGCGGTCAAATGCGGTATTCAAGACCAGAGTCTGAATGTGGTGGTGAATCTCTGTCGCCGGTTGGGTCGGGAGAATTTGCAGTTCTAGGTGCGGCCTACAGGCTACTGAATTTAAGGCTCCTGCCTGGATCTGTGTTTGAACCCAGTTTGCATAGGGAGAGTTGGTTAGAATACTCACCTGATGGTGCACGGCAGCTCTGCGGCCTAATGAGATCGCACGATTTAGATGTCCCCAGCCCCCACCGAGGGCATAAATGAGCCAGTGTGCCACGGGCTAGCTGGCACCGTAGTCCATTTCGTAGTCGGTATCGTTCTCATTTTCAAAGCTGGCAGCATCGGCTTCAGTGAAGTCCATGTCTCGCGTATCTCGGTTATAGCGGTAGCGGTAGCGATCTCGGTAATAGTCGTAGCCCCAATACCCCTGCCCATAGCGTCCATAGCCGGGATATAGGTCATAGTCATGGAAATAGGGATCATTCGTGACTTGACCATTGCGACAGTGAGGACAGCCCTGCTGGGTGGTGCGATCGCAGGGACGTTTGAATAAAAAGCCCACTTTGCGATCGCACGTCCAACGACCTGTCAAATCAGCCCCTACAGCAGGAGGACTCGATCCCCCCTCATTCAAGCCATCCTCACCCAAAGAGGCTGCGGCTGCAGCGACGCCTAGCGCGGCAATCCCTGGGGCGATGGGCGGTGGCGAAACATTGGGGGCGGGTGGCGGTGGCAGCGTAGGTGCTGGTTCTACCGAGACGGATACAGCCAAGTCTGAGTCTGTGGGGAGCTTCAGCTCTATATTGTATGGACCAATTTGGATGCGATCTCCCTCTTCTAAAGAGACAGAGCTAAACGAAACGCCGTTTACGCTTAGGGCTGCATCTCCTTGGCGACTGACGACGACTTTGCCCTCATGTTCGTCGAGCAGCACATGGTAAATTTCGACCTGTTCATTAACCAGCACGATGCGGCTCACCGCCTGACCGTTGAGGGTACCGGGCATTAAGCCAAAGCTGCGGCCCATCGTCACGGGCAGTGTCAAGACAGGCTTCAGGGTTTCTCCTGTTTTGGGATCGGTCCAAATAAGCTGAATCCGCATTAGGGTTTTGACTGAGAAACGGCATAGGCGAGAGCAGCCTGTTGCTCTTGGGATAGAACCTCAAAGCCAAAGCAGGCCATCGCAATGAGCGAAGTCTTATCTTTAGAGTACAGAATGGTCTTCTCTTCGGCGTTACGGAGTGAAATCTTTCCTTCTTTCTCCTTCACCTTATAGAGCGATTTCTTGTCGGGGGATTCGATCTCGTAGCCATAGTCTCGCTTTTTAATCCGATAGACAGGCTGATCCTTACCCGTTTCGAGCTTGTAGTCGCCATCAGCTTGTTTCCGCAGAATATATAGCGCTTCGGACTGTTCAGCATTCTCTAGCTTCCAAGCTCCAGCAGTGGGAACGATATAGCCGAGAACTTTATCGCCAGCATCTTTGATTTTGACCTTCTGATCTGCATCTACGTTCAGGCGAGCCAGCTCAGCACCGGAAGCATCTTCTAGCTTGGCTCCGTCGGCTTTATATTTGAGGGTGAAGCGCTCATTCCCCCCCTCTTGTTTGAACTTCACTGATTTCTGGGCTGTGGTGGGCGCTTGCCCATCGGACTGTGCGGCAGGGGCGACTTCAGAGGTTCGGGCGGCAGGAGGAGCGGGGCTATCTTGCTGGGCTGTTGTGCTACAGCTTGTCAATAGAAGCGTTGACGTGAAGAGCAAACCGATGATGAGGGTGTGACGGTGGTGGTGCGAGGTCCATTGAGGTCTGGGCAAGCAGAGTCTAAACATCGATAAAAATATCCGCGTTGATCATTTGACATTAGAAAATGAAGACTAAGATGCAGATTGAGAAAGCTTTTTCGCGAGATTGAGGCCGTGGTAAAGACTCAATAGCATCTGGGTCATGAGTTGGTCAGCCTGGTTGATGGCTTCTTGCTGTCTCTGTTCAAGCTCTTGAGGTTTGGCAGCGAAGGCGGCTTGTTCAAACAGTGGTGGCGTTTTAACGATGAGTAACAGATGATTACTGGCGACCTTGAGACGCTTTATTTGAGCATAGTCTGGCAGCGTGATGGCTTCGGCAAAAGACTCGCTAAGAATGGAGATAGCTCCGTACTTGCTTCGGGGGAACTGGAGTATTAGAGAGATCTCTAATCCCTTGGATTTTGTTTTACGCTTAAATTTGCTTTTGCCACTGCGACCCCGCTTCCAGCCGTACTTTTCAACGGTAAATTCAGTGATCTCAAGCTGAAATCGAGTTTGATCGAGAAACTGCCCCTGCATTTGCAGCCAAGGGTCGGCATAGCGATCTATTTTCCATTTAGCGCGGTGAGGGTCAGGAATCGTGTCTACTTTTTTTTGCTTATGTTTGCGATCGCGCAGATCAATCGCAAGCTGAATGGGCGCATTCGGCTCCATATCGCG
>JBAUJD010000831.1:0-9724 GCA_049683515.1 Thermosynechococcaceae cyanobacterium
CTTCAAAGCGCCGCGCAGCCACCGATACCGTGGCAGCCAGTGCGGGTTAGCTCAAGCCCTCCTCAAGCGTTAGCCGCCAATCAGGTGGTCTTGAAAGGAACCACCAACGGTTTCTCAGTGGTTTATGGGTTAGAAACCTACTACATGCCTGAGCATCAACGCGATCAGATTAATGAAGAAATCTCGCAAGTCCAGCGGCAATCTCAAGCCTTTGTGGTGGATATCAAGGTGGATGCTCAAGGCAATAGTGTGCCTGTCGCGCTCTGGATTCGCGATCGCAAATATCGCTTCTAAAAGCCGCTGGCTACATCAAAGGGTCTTAAGCTTTCGTTCGGCTTAGTGAGCACAGATTGCTAAAGTAGCAATGACCCTTCAGGCTCTCTATGAATCTATGTCTCCTTTAACTGGATTAATTACGGCCCTTGCCCTGCTGCTCTATTTTGTGCTGACAATAAACGTCGGTCGCGCTAGAGCGAAGTATGGTGTCCCAGCCCCGCAAACAACCGGAAACCTAGACTTCGAGCGCTACTTGAGGGTGCAAGATAATATGCTGGAGCAGCTTGTTTTCTTTCTACCTTTGTTCTGGCTCTTTTCAGGCTTTGTTAGCGTGATCTGGGGCGCTGTGATTGGGGCTATTTGGATTGTGGGACGAATCCTCTATGCTTGGGGCTACTACCAAGCTGCTGAAAAGCGTGCCCCTGGTTTTGCCCTCTCGTCACTGTGCAGTATGGCGCTTTTGTTGGCAACGCTGGTGAAACTGGGACTGCTAACCATAGCTGAATTTAGTTAAGACAGACATTATTGATTGTGACTTCTTCAACTCTCGATCTCAAAAACGTCAACCTTTACCTCGTCGGCATGATGGGGGCAGGTAAATCAACCACGGGCCAACTCTTAGCTGAGAGGTTGGGCTACCGGCTCTTTGACTCTGACACCTTGATTACTCAACTTGCGGGCACCCCCATCAACCAAATTTTTGCAGAACAAGGGGAATCTGAATTTCGCAAACTAGAAACACAGGTGCTCAGCGAACTTTCGGCCTATACTCGCCTTGTAATAGCCACTGGGGGTGGCATCGTGGTCGAGCAGACCAATTGGAGTTATCTGCAGCAGGGATTAGTGGTCTGGCTAGATGTCCCCCTCGAACACCTCTGGGAACGCATTCAAACAGATTGCTCTCGTCCTTTACTGAAAACAGAAAATCCCCATGAAACCCTTGAAAAGCTAATGCAGCAACGCCGCCATCTCTATGCCCAAGCCGATGTGCATACGGTTATCAAACCCGACTGGACCACAGAACAGGTGGCTGAACAGATCATTGAGGGCATCCTAAAAGTCATTAAGCAAACCATTAATTAAGCCTCAAAAGAACGATGCATTAATAGCCAATCATTTTAATCTGGACAAAGGGCGATGTCATGGCTAATAAAATCCCCCCATAGCCGCCTTGCTATTACCCTGATTACAGAATAAAGCGACCCTCAAGTCGCCGAGTAGAATATAAGTGTTGTGAGGGGATGCTTGAATTCTCAGAGCGTCACAGTTAGCCATCGGGAGTCGCAGCATGTTTTTGAACTGTCTTGAAGAAACCGGAGAACGTTATCAAGGTCACTTTGGCGAATTTGAGGTGACCAAACACGATCGCATCGGCGTTGTGGTCTATCGCGGCGCATTGTTAATGGCGGCCCTCACCTTTGCCGTAGGTACACTCTTAATCTTGACCTGGGGACCACAGGCAATGGTTCTTAACAGCCTGACCGGGTTATTCTTCGGGTTCTGTGCCGCAATGGGCGTTAGTCTAGCCACCATTCACATTTATATGGTGTCTTTACACCGAACGCTCCAGGTGCTGTGGGCGATTGGAACCGGGGCTGCGGTATGGATCGCTTTTAGCAGCGGGGAACCGTTGGCGGCATCTGTTTATCACCAACCCGTGAACTTGATGGCCGTGGGCTGGATTTTTGTCGCTCTCACCGGTCTTTTCTTTAAAGAAGCCTTTTGCTTTAATCGCTTAGAAACCAAATTTCTGAGCTTTATCGTACCGGTTTTGCTGTTGGGCCATTGGCTCGGCTTTTTGCCGCTGGCCGCAGAACGTCCTCTCTTGGGAGCTTGGGCTATTTTGTTCATGGTTTTTGCAGTGCGGAAGGTGCTGCAGCCAATCCCTCCTGACATCGGGGACAAAAGCGTGTTCACCTACCTGAAGCAGCAAGCCTGAGCTAAGCGCCTAGAATAGGTTAAGGACACCTGACTTGGGCTGCCTTAGAATTCATGAGTTTTTCAATTGGCTGTGCAATTTGGGCCTATAAAGGCTGGCTAGGGGATTTTTTCCCTGCTGGTAGCGCTGCCTCAAAATTTTTGCAGCTCTACAGCCAGCGCTTTTCAACGGTGGAATGTAATGCCACCTTTTACTCTGTTCCGAGCGCAGCCACTGTTGCCCGCTGGCGAGAGCAGACCCCACCTGGGTTTAAGTTTTGCCCAAAGTTTCCGCGCAGTATTACCCACAGCGGTTTGCTTCATCAAGGCATTGACGCTGCCCTCGATTTTGTAGATTTGATGCAGGGATTGGGCGATCGCCTCGGCCCTATCTTTGCTCAGCTCCCCCCAGCCTATAGTCCCGTATCCTTTGCTGACCTTCAGACCTTTTTCACCGGACTCCAGCACTGCGGCACCCCATTAGCCCTGGAAGTCCGGCATCTTGACTGGTTTAAATCTCCCTATGCTGAGAAACTCTCAGAACTTCTGCACCGCCTTGACGTCGGTCGAGTCTTACTCGACAGCCGCCCCATGTATCAGTTCCCCAACGATCCGCAACTGGGGTCACAGCGACGGAAGCCCAATGTACCGCTGCAGCCCGTGGTGACCGCCCCCTTCAGCATTATTCGCTACATTAGCCACCCCACTTTTGCGCTCAACCAGACTTTTTTAGAGGATTGGGTTCGTGATATTGAACCCTGGCTGCAGCACGGCACTGAGATTTATTTTTTTGTTCACTGCCCCATTGAAGAGCACTCTCCCCGCACCGCTCAGTCTTTTCATCAGATGTTAAAGCAACAGCATGTTCCTATCCCGGCCCTACCTTGGGATCAGATTGCAGCAGAACCACAGCAGCTCACCCTCTTTTGAGCCAGTCTCTACGCCCCATTCAACATCAACAGAGCGATATCAGTGTCAGAACTTCTGCTCACAAGACATGGGTGATTCAGATCGATTGAGGTCAGGCGATTCCACGCTGACTTCTGTTCTATATCATTAGAAACGGTTCGTAGATCTGATTCGTGTCATTAAATTAGGGTTATCAACCCATGTCCAGTGCAGTCGAGACACTTTACAATTAGTAACGTGTCTAAGAATATAGAAAAGGATTTCTTAATCTTTTTAAGATCTTGAAATCCAGTCCACCTAGGGCCAATGGCCCCACCGTCGAGTCCTGCGTCCCATTGACCAGTTGCTCGTCGCACTTAACTAGAGAGCAGATATGAAAGACCTTTCCCGTTACCGTAACATCGGCATCTTCGCCCACGTAGATGCTGGCAAAACCACCACTACAGAAAGAATTTTGAAGCTGACCGGTAAGATTCACAAGATCGGTGAGGTTCACGATGGTGCGGCAACAACGGACTTCATGGAGCAGGAGCAAGAGCGGGGGATTACGATTCAGTCTGCGGCAACCACTTGCTTCTGGAAAGATCACCAGCTCAATATTATTGACACCCCTGGACACGTTGACTTCACCATTGAGGTTTATCGTTCGTTGAAGGTGCTTGATGGCGGCGTGGGTGTTTTCTGTGCCTCTGGTGGTGTAGAACCCCAGTCTGAGACCAACTGGCGCTATGCCAACGATTCGAAGGTGGCTCGCATCATCTACGTCAATAAGCTTGATCGCACGGGTGGCGATTTCTACAGCGTCGTTAAGCAGGTTGATGAAATTCTAGGGGCGAAGCCCCTCGTCATGGTGCTGCCTATTGGTATCGAAGAAGAATTTAAGGGCGTGGTTGACCTGTTAACCCGTAAAGCCTGGATCTGGGATGATTCTGGCGACCCGTTGAACTACACCATTGAAGATGTACCGGCTGATATGGTCGATCAGGTTGAAGCCTACCGCGAACAGCTCATTGAGCTGGCTGTGGAGCAGGACGACGACGTGATGGAGAAGTATCTCGAAGGCGAAGAACTCACCATTGAAGAGATTCAAGCTTGCATTCGTAAAGGAACTCGTGACTTAGCGTTCTTCCCGACCTACTGTGGCTCTTCTTTTAAGAACAAGGGTGTGCAGTTGGTCTTAGATGCCGTCGTTGACTATCTACCCAACCCTACAGAGGTAAAACCTCAACAAGAGGTTGATCTAGAGGGCAATGAAACCGGTGGTGTTGCCATTGTTGACGTAGACAAGCCCCTTCGAGCGCTGGCGTTCAAAATCATGGACGATCGCTTTGGAGCGCTGACTTTTACGCGCATTTACTCTGGCAAGATTGCCAAGGGTGACACGATTCTCAACACCGCTACGGGTAAAACGGAGCGTATTGGTCGCCTAGTCGAGATGCATGCTGACTCTCGTGAAGAGGTTGATGCGGCTCAGGCCGGTGATATTGTCGCCATCGTGGGTATGAAGAATGTCCAGACCGGGCATACGCTGTGCGATCCGAAGAATCCAGCCACCCTAGAATTGATGATCTTCCCGGATCCGGTCATTTCGATTGCGGTTTCTCCGGTCAATAAGGGCGGTTCCGAAAAGATGGGGATGGCCTTGAGCAAGATGGTTCAAGAGGATCCCTCTTTCCATGTTGAAACCGATCAAGAGAGCGGTGAGACCATTCTCAAGGGCATGGGTGAACTGCACCTCGATATCAAGGTCGATATCTTGAAGCGCACCCACGGCGTTGAGGTCGAGGTGGGTAAGCCTCAGGTGGCCTATCGTGAGTCGATTACGAAGCGCCTCGAAGATAGCTACACCCACAAGAAGCAGTCTGGTGGTTCAGGTCAGTACGGCAAAATCGACTATGTGATTGAACCCGGTGAACCCGGAACCGGATTCGAGTTTGAATCGAAGGTGACCGGCGGTAACGTGCCTCGGGAATTTTGGCCTGCGGTGCAAAAGGGCTTTGCGAGCTGTCTTGATAAAGGCATGCTGGCAGGGTTCCCGGTGGCTGATATGAAGGTGACGCTGACTGATGGTGCCTATCATGCGGTGGATTCATCTGCGATCGCATTTGAAACTGCAGCTAGAGCGGCCTATCGTCAGTCCTTCCCGAAGGCGGGGCCACAGTTACTCGAACCGATCATGGCTGTAGATGCGTTTACCCCCGAAGATTACGTGGGTGACGTGATTGGCGACCTCAACCGTCGGCGCGGCATGATCAAGTCTCAGAACCCTTCAGCCACCGGCTCTCGCATCAAGGCTGATGTGCCCTTGAGTGAAATGTTCGGCTACATTGGCGACTTGCGTACCATGACATCAGGTCGGGGCCAGTTCTCAATGCTGTTTTCGCACTATGCCCCTTGCCCCAAAAATGTGGCAGAAGAGGTGATTGCAGAGACGAAGGCGCGTCAGGACGCGAAATAAACCTAGATCCATACTCAGGATCTCGAATCGTAAGAAAAGCTCTGGGTCGGTTTGCCTGACCCAGAGCTTTTTATGGTGATGGGTGGGCTGCAGGAGTCAAAAGATGTAAAAAACGAGATTAGAGCGTATGCTGAGAACAAGATTTATCGCTCAAACCCAATGGGGATGGAGTATTCTACCCACTTGCCTAGCGATTTTATTACCCAACACGTCACTGAGCTTTTGCCAGAGTGGCCGGTGCCTGTCCGCTCGGTACTGATCGTCATGCAGCACTGTCCTGTTCCTTTGGTGGAGCGCAATGCTGACACCGAAGACTATAAGCGACAGTTGCGCCAACAGTTTATTGAGTTTGGACATCAGATTGCAGGCCGTCTGCACACGCTGGGGCACCGCACCGAAATCTTTGACCCGAAAACAGGACAGCCACTGCTGTCTCAGCCCGGATCGATGACGTTGAATGATGTGGCTGTGGTACAGGCCGTGTTAGGGTATCCCCTCTTCCAAACCGAAGAAGGCTGCTGGATTCTAGAGCATCCGCGCTGGGGAACGGCGGTGTTCCCGGCGGTGCTGATGTCTTCGGCAGAGCCTGGGGTGGTGGATGCGATCGCAACCCAAATTACACATCCTGTCCTAGCATCTGCAGACGATAGAGACTGGCATATAGTCCCCCTGTCGCCATCAGCTGATCATGGGTACCAAACTCTGTGAGCTGACCGTGATTCAACACCAGAATTCGATCCACATCGCGAATCGTAGAGAGTCGGTGGGCAATAATAATCGCCGTGCGATCCACCAGCAGGCGTTCTAACGCCTCTTGAATCATGGATTCGGTGCCGACATCCAGGTTCGCCGTCGCCTCATCCAGCACCAAAATCCGAGGATTGCGAATCGCCGCTCTGGCAAAGGCTAAAAGTTGCTTTTGACCGCCAGATAAATTAGTGCCCCGTTCTCGCAGCACCGTGTCATAGCCTTCGGGAAGCTGCTCAATAAATTCAGCCACATTCATCTGAGCGGCAGCCGCCTTGATTTGCTCTAGGGTATAGTCCTCACCCAAGGCAATATTGCCCTTCACATCCCCCGCAAACAAAAAGCCATCCTGAATAATCACCCCCACATGCTGGCGCAACTCTGCCTGGGGCAGATCGCGAACATCAACCCCATCAACAAGCACTTGGCCTTTGGTCGCTTCATAGAGGCGGCTGAGCAAGCGAATCAAAGAGCTTTTACCCGCGCCAGTGGGGCCAACAATGGCAATTTTTTCTCCCGGTTTAATCGTGAAATCCAAAGACTTAAGTACATATTCATCGGGCTTATAGGCTAGCCAAACATCAGCAAATCGGACTTCTCCGAGCCTTGTTGTGCCATCCGAGATCGGCAGCGTCTTCGGGTGTTGAGGATCGCGAATCTCAACCGGCTCTTGCATTAGATTCGTGATTCGTTCAATGGCAGTAAAGCCCCCCTGAAGGGTTGTGAACTTTTCAGCCAACTGTTGCAGCGGGTTAAACAGCCGCTGGGCAAAGACGATAAAAGTAGTCAGGGTTCCGAAATCAAGGGTTTGGCCGAGCACCGCTATGCCACCGACGAGTAAGATACCGGCAATACCCACTAAAGAGATCCACTCTAGGGTTGCAGACACAGCAGAATCGAAAAAGATCGTCTCATCTACCGCCTTGATATAGCGCTGGTTAATCTTCCGAAACAGATTGGCGTTGTATTGTTCACGACGAAAGAGCTGGACAACACCGATGCCGGTAATGTTTTCTTGCAGGTTAGCGTTGAGGTTCGAGAGTTGTTCCCGTGACTTGTAGTTAGAAACCCGGTACTGTCTCTGAAAAAAAAGAATGAGTGCCGTAATCGGCAGCAACAGCAAGACTAAAACAAGTGCCAACTGCCATTGCTGCCAAAACATGAAAATGACCAAGACCGCAATGGCAACAAAGTCACTAATGATTCCCACTGCCCCGGTGGAGAATACATCACCGAGGGCTTCTACGTCGCTGGTGATTCGCGTAATCAGCTTGCCGACGGGGGTCCGCTCAAAGAAGCTAGAGGCTAGAGATTGCACATGGGCAAACAGATCGTTGCGAATATCATTGGTCATCTGCTGACCGACTTTCTGCACAATAAAGCCCTGAATCCCCTGAAGGCTGAATTGAATGACAACTGTAATCAATAAAGCGATGCTGAGTAGGTCTAGCCCTTCGGTGAGAGTGCGACCCTGCAGCCATGCAAAGGTACTCGACTCATCCCGCAGAAATGAAATGGCTTGCCCGATCAAAATGGGTTGAACAGCTCCAGCCACAGACAGCGGGATCAGCAGTAGGCCAACCCACAGCAATGTAGCTCGATGCCGTTGAGCATAGGGAACAAGATAACGGAGCAAGCGCCAGTCGTTGCGAGACGATTGCTTAGGCGGAGCTAAATTGGCGGCAGAGGTCATTCGAGGGAACAGTGGTTAGGATGATGAGCGATGGCGCTTCTTATTTATGGTCGCACAGCGCCAAGTTTCCCGCCGCCACGAACGAAAAAGTTCTTACAACGTCTGAGTTACATCATGACAAAAGCGAGCTGAATCTTGATGCACTAAGATAGCCCCATACGTCTTTTCGGACGGTGATTAATAACGGACTGCACCAGCCCCAACGCAATAAAGTTAGTTAATAATGCCGATCTCCCATAGCTCATCCACGGCAGGGGTAAACCTGTGACCGGGGCAAGGCCAATGTTCATGCCGATGTTGATGACAACTTGAAAAATCAACATCGAGAAAATCCCCATCACAATCAACGACCCAAAATCATCGGGCGTCAGCAAGGCAACGCGAACCAATCTGAAGCAAATCACCCAAAAGGTCACCAGAATGAAGATGCTGCCGATAAAACCCAGTTCTTCTGCGGCGGCTGAAAAGATAAAGTCGGTGTGCTGCTCAGGGATAAAATCTAGCTTTGTTTGGGTGCCCTGGTTCAGCCCCGTGCCCCACAGGCCACCGGCACCAATGGCAATTCGAGACTGAATCAGGTGATAACCACCGCCCAACGGGTCTTGGTCAGGGTTCAAGAATAAAACGAGACGGGCCTTTTGATAGTCCTTTAACAATCCCCATAGGACTGACCCCATTCCTGTGGCACCCAGGTTGAGCAATAGGCCTCCGAGCGCTCCCAACAGCCGTCTGGAAAAACCAAACCAGCCAATCAAGACAACGACTGTCAGCCAGCCAGCCCCATACCCCCAATGAATTTGGGATTGCAGCGCTAAGTTCAAGACAATAGCAGACACAACAGGAGAGATCATTAAGATGATCCAGCCCAGGGGGGCATTGGCCCAGTACAGCATCCCCAAGGCGATCGCACCAAAGACCAGAGATGTTCCCAAATCGGGCTGGGCAAACACAAGCCCCCAAGGGAGTAAAAGAACGGCGAAGGTACGGACTATCGCAACAAAGTCCGTTGCCGGTCGCTGACTGAGCAACGCCGCCATCGTAATGATGACCCCAAGCTTGGCAAACTCCGAGGGCTGTACATTAAAGCCTGCGATGGGAATCCAGCGCTGAGCACCGAGGGCACTGGTCCCGATAAAAATAACGGCCAGCAAAGCCGCATTGGTGACGGCATAGGTGAACCAGTGCAAAGAACGCAAATTACGATAATCCCAGCGGCTCAGCAGCAGCGCCAGCACGAGTCCAATCGCTCCCACCGTCAGGTGCTGCACCCAAAAGCCAGACAATCCTGGCTGCCGCTGCGTACTGCGAATAATGACCCCAGCAAACACGGTAATCGCCACCGGTAAGATCAACAAAAGCTGATCGAGATCTTTCCAAGGACTAAATAAGTTTGAAATCCAGTTGGACCTTGAGCGGGTACGCAGCGCCATTTAATACAGTTAGTAGTTTTAGAACGAAGACCCTCGATCTTTTGCATCACGCTGCATTCCCATCCCGACGTTAGATCTCTGCCAACAAAGATCTAAGTGGTCCTAACGATAAAGCGTTTAGGGGCAGCGCAGCGCTAGACAGATAGATGCAACCGATCTAGTGCTTACAATATTAGCCTCAATCGTTCTAAGTAAGTGCTGCAACAGACACTCGCGCCGCCACACTTTCTGCAATGGCTTGGAGGGCTTGCGCCGCAGCGGATTCAGGTGCAGCTAAAACGATGGGCTTGCCAC
>JBAUJD010000832.1:0-6677 GCA_049683515.1 Thermosynechococcaceae cyanobacterium
GCACGACTCTTCAACATGCCCTGAGCATCGTGCATTAGTTCACGAACTCGTGTTGGGTTTTGTTTATCGAGATCATCAATGGCAATCAAAATGCCGTCAGGATACTTCTGCTGCGCCCGTTCAAGCAGCGTGTCAAGACTAATGGTGGGATATTTGGGCTGAATAATGGGTAAATCTTGTTCACTGAGCTTACCGCCGATACCCATGCTGGCACTCATTTCAGCTCCCCGTGCCTTCAGAACTTTATCAGTGGGAATGCCCATTTGATAGAGTTGCTGCTGTGCCCAATCGTCCTCTGGCAATTGACGAGCAAGGGCAATTAACGCTGTGGTGGCGAGATCGAGATTTGCTGGTAAAGAGATATAGGTGGTTAACATTTCGGGACGCTTGCGGCTGAGTACCGACAGCACCTCTAGCAAAAAGGCGCTTTTACCAATCCCGATGAGTCCATAAACTAAAATTCGGCGGCGCTCACGGCTCTGAAATAGATTGAAGATCTTCCCTAACTCATCTCTGCGGCCTGTAAAAATATAACGGAGGGCGTCGCTACCGATATCAATGGGGCTTTCGGTAAAAGGGATCTCGGTTAGCCCCAGACGCTGAATATTATTTACGGACTGGTCAAAGATATCGTCGGCAGTGGTCATGCATATACCCCTTGCTGCTCTTTTGCCAGTTTTGCGGCCTGGTAGATTTGATCGACGGTGGCAGCTTTATCTGGCTGTCCTAATGCTTCATAGCTATTGTGGGCTGCGAGTAATTCAGCCATACCCTTTTCTAGATGGCCCTGTGAAGCAAGGACACTACCTAAACCCACGCGGCTTTTGGCGATGCCGTACGGATCATCAAGGTCTTGATAGAGGCGGAGGGCATCGCGGTAATAGAGACGGGCACTATGCCAGTCTGAGAGGGTTTCGTGGGCATAGCCCACTTGATAGAGGGCATTGGCGTGGGCCAAGCGATTATCGCTGGTTCTGAGCTGGTTAATGCTGTTGAGTAAAAGCTGTAGCCCCTGTTGCCATTGACCATCATGAACCAGTCGTTGCCCTAAGATCGATTGAGTTTCAGGAATGGCTTGCCAAATCTGGCCCCGGTCGAAGTGTTCAGGGCTGATGGCATTTAGGGCAACTTTGTATGCGTGTAATGCCTGTCGTAAATCGCTAGGGTTTTGGCTGTACTCATAGCGACGAGAGAGGACATTGCCCAAGACATATTGATGATTAATAAAGTAAGGACTACCAAGAGTCGCCACCTCTAACGCTAACTGTAACAAAGCTATAGACTGCTCTAAGTCTTCACTATTTTGAGGCAGGCTAGCCCGTTGGCTTAGTACAATCGCTAAGTTGCCTTGGGTCATCGCCCAATCTTCTGGGAATGCATGTCGGGTAAGAACCTGTAAGGCTTTTTGATAAGCACTAATAGCCTGTTCAATATTGTCTGCTCTCTCTCCGCGAATGCGAACGCTGTAGGCAGACCCCAAATTATTTTGGGTTATTGCCCAATCTTCTGGGAATGCGCCACGGGTGTAGATCTGAAGAGCTTTTTGATAAGCACTAATGGCCTGTTCAATATTGTCGGATCGTTCCCCGCGAATGCTAAACCTGTAGGCATTCCCCAAATTATTTTGGGTCATCGCCCACTTTTCTGGAAATGCGTTGCGGGTACGGACCTGTAACGCCCGTTGAAAGGCATCAATGGCCTGTTCAATATTTTCAGCTCTTTCTCCGCGAATGCGATCTCCGTAGGCCGTTCCTAGATTATTTTGGGTCATCGCCCACTTTTCTGGGAATGCGTCACGGGTGTAGACCTGAAGAGCTTTTTGAAAGGCATCAATGGCTTGTTCAATATTTTCGGCCCGATTTCCTTGAGTTTTTTCAAAGCAGTCAACGCCCAGGTCGTTCTGTTCCGCAGCCCAGCGTTCAGGAACTAGAAACGAACGAGACTCACTTTCAGAATAGAGAGAAGATTGACCTATCACAGCAATACAACGGCCTCAACAAGGGTAAAGAATGCCTGAATCACACTCAGCTATAGTCTAACCTGAGTGCAAGAGCCACACCGAAACGTGAGACATTGGCGATCTTCAGATGACAAATCGTAAAAACTTAGGTTTATTTATTGGCCTATCAACGCTAGACCTTATCTATCTAGCCGATCAACCACCCCAAGCCAATCAAAAGATCGTTGCAATAGAAAGTACGATCGCATCCGGCGGACCCGCCACCAACGCCGCCGTTACCTTTGCCCACCTCGGCAACCCAACCCAGCTCCTCACTGCAATGGGAACTCATCCCATCACTGATCTGATGCGATCTGATTTGGAAGGATTGGGGGTTGCGATCGCAGATCTAACCCCTGCTTCAACCCAAACGCCCCCCGTCTCCTCCATCGTGGTCACCCAATCCACCGGAGAACGGGCCGTCATCTCCCTCAACGCTCAGCAGCAGAAAGCCACACCAGAGCAAATCCCGCGCTCTATCTGGGATGCCCTTGATCACACCAGCATCATTCTGATCGACGGTCATCAGATTGATGTGAGTATTGCCATTGCCACCCAATCCCCCCATCTCCCCATCGTTCTCGACGGCGGAAGCTGGAAACCGGGACTAGAGAGGGTCTTGCCCTACATCAACTACGCCATCTGCTCAGCCAACTTCTATCCCCCAGGCTGCAGTGATACCTCAGCGGTGATGGATTATTTGCGATCGCACCTGCCCCCATCAGCCCGCATTGCCGTTACTCGCGGCGATCAGCCCATTTTGTACTGGGATGGCACGGAGGGTATTTGTGATGTACTTGCGATCTCCCCCGTTGATACCCTCGGCGCAGGTGATGTCTTTCACGGAGCCTTTTGCCACTTTATTTTGTCCCACGATTTTCCTGACGCCCTTGTGCGGTCGGTTCAAGTGGCGGCAACAGCCTGTCAATCCTTTGGCACCCGCGCCTGGCTGCAGTCTTAATCACTTTTACCTGCGATCGCAGCTTACTGACAAGCCCTCAAGCTCGCCCCAACTTTAGCAGCAGATCCAGCAGGGGTTGGACTGGTTTTGTTTGAGCAGAGACAATCGCGACTTAAAACCGCCATAACTAGAGTGCCAATTCTAAAGTATTTATGGCACAGCTTTAGATAAGTATAATCTAGATTTTCTGATGCATCTCGCTTAAATTAAAGACTGTACATTTAAGCGAACAAAAATGATAAGTATTGAAACTTTAAATGCTTCTCAAGATCTAGCCCATGAGTTAAGCGTTGACGAGATATATCAAATTGTTGGTGGACAAGTTGTGATCACTTGCACACGCGACACAACTAGACTCGGCCAAACTACCACTACTTGCACATCATCTGATGGAGAGTGGAAAAGTAGTTTAACTGTCTACAAGTAATAAATCGTTAAAGCCATGACAAACGTCACTCAAAAAGTGCCTCTGTGCCCCAGCGCACGCCCCACGCTCGACAATAGCATTGTCTTCGGCGTGGTGAGTGGCACTACAGATGCACCCAACGTCGTTTATCTCAAGCAGACCCAAACCGTAACAGAAGAGCTAATTGCAAAGGTTCAACCCGTGACGCCTGCCGAGGTATTTCGTACCGCTTCTCCCTGTCAGACAAAGGAGTGCCAGCATTTTGACGGGACTAATTGCCGCTTAGCCACCCGCGTGGCTGAACAGCTACCCATTGTCGTTGAACAACTCCCCCCTTGTGCCATTCGTCGAGATTGTCGCTGGTGGCAGCAAGAGGGGAGTGCGGCCTGTTATCGATGCCCTCAAGTAGTGACCGACAACTATAGTCCTTCAGAGCTGATAAAAGAGGTTTCTAAGCCAGCCTCTCTATAGCGATTTTTCAGCCTTTAAGTGGTTTCTAGTCAATTTCTTGAACCTCTAATCTCAGATTCTCTTTTGCAACATTGCCTAAGAGAATTGTCCACAACTCAACCAATAGGAGAAACATTATGTCCTTAGAAAAGTCTTTCCTGCAAATTAACGATCTCAATACAGTAGAGAGTCTTGGTCTATTAGATAGAGCGATTGAGAACGCCTCTGCCCGTCGAGACATAGCAGCAACTGAAACTGGACAGGTCATTGGTGGGACTGGACCTTCCCATGATCCTGGAGCAACCTGTGGCATGGTTTGCCCTGATCCTTCGCCGATTCAAAAATGAAGTGCAACACCCTGGTCAAGACTGCCTGAGTGCAATGTGGACTGTGTTAGCATAGTCTTCCTCTATTCTTCTTGTGTAGAAAGGCTTAGCGTTATTGAAGCTCGATCTATGGATTCTCCTTTAAGCATCAGTTTTGAGCAGGTGTTGCACTTCATATTTGAATTGGCCTTTATTGGTTTGTCTTTGGTACTTTTTGAATTTTGAAGGCATTGAAAAATCACAATAAAATGTCTTATTCTTGATAAGTAAATCCAAAAATAGATTGGATCTGTAGAATATTTTTTGAGGAAATTTTACAATGTCTAGCTTGATTATTAACGAAATTCAAGAGCCTTCTAAAGGAATGATTCAGTTGTCTAGAGAGGAGCAAGAAATGACATTAGGGGGGGATTGCATCTATGCAAGTCTGACTTATTCCACAGGTGCAGTTCTTCAAAATGGACAGACTTGTAGATCTGATGGAACATGGTCAATGATTTAAAAATGACAGTACCGATACGGCACCTCACAGGTGCTAACAAGAAAATCGTAGCAGCAAAGCAAAGTAGGATGGGCAATTGTTGTCCATCTTATTGCTACTAGTTAGAACTCTCTTACTTTTTGCATAAGAATTGTTCTCATTTATAGTGAAACTAAAATGAATCGCATAATGTCAAGATCTATTGAAAGTCCATCTGAATTGAATATGGACGAATTGAATCACGTTGTTGGCGGAGCTACTGTTCTCTCGGGAGGAGCCACTGGCCCAAATCAATACCAATATGTAGTCAGTTCCGGTGGGTATATTTTCAACTGTTCTGTTCTGATGTCAGGCTACGGTAATGTCACCTCCTGTAGTGGTGCTGGTATTGAGTATGTGACTGTCGGTGAGCCGAATTAGACCATTATAATTTCAATGAGCATGTAATTTATAGCAAAGCAAAAAAGAGGGTGGGCCATGACCTACCCTCTTTTTTGTATGATTTTTTACTTGCCTATTGCTTTCCTAAGCCAGTCAGAAAATAAGATTGAAATAATTTGATTTTGCATCTTCTCGTTTAACTCAGGCTGCAAAATCTCATCCACATAAATAAGATGAATCCCATTCGCGGTCAGAATTGGCTGCAAAAGCTGTGGTGGGTTGCTAGCAAATACCGCACTAGAAATCTCTGCCGTCAGCTCTGACCTTTGCAAAATGCCGCGATATCCCCCTTTGCGGCGCAGCTCTGAATCAGAGATATATTGCTGAGCTACTTCAAAGAAAGTAGTTTCTCCTTCTTTGAGGCTGTAATACAACTCGATCGCAACGTCTTCATCTTCTAAAATCACCTCATAGAGCGCCATCCCCGTCTGTTCGAGTTGGTGGGCCACAAAATAAGCTTCTACCTGGTCAGCGCACAGGTGCTGAGCGAGCTTAGATTGCAGTACTGAAAAATGAATCATGCCCTCAAAGTCTTCAACGGCTAACCCCCGCTGCTGTAGCCAAGCTAATGTCTCTTCCGCTCGTTGTAGATTATTGACACTGCGAAATTCGTCTGCAGCAACCTGTATCTCTTCAGGCGTCACTTCAATGCCCGCTTTAGTCGCAGCAAATTCAGTGGCTTGGCGGGTTGCAATAGCATCTTTCACCGCCATCAATTGGCCCGATAGCTTGACCTGATTGAAAATATCTTCAGCAGACATAGTGAGTACTTCAGTCATTGGATTTCTCTGAGTAAAGGATCAAAATATAAAAATGGGGAATCAAGCCAATGGCTACAGACGCAGCCCCCCCTCCTGGAGCTTGCGGAAGGGATCGAGCAAAAAGTCAATGATGCGACGCTGGCGCACCACCACTTCTGCGGTCACCGCCTGCCCTGGCGTTAGCGCAATCTGCTTAGTGGGCGTTTGGATATAAGGTTGATCGAGGGTCACTTCTAAATCGAAAACCTCGGTTTGGGTTCCCCCGGTCTGCACCACCTTAGAGTCGGGTGATAGCCACCGCAGTCGCCCCTCAACCACCCCGTAGTCTTGGAAGGGGTAGGCGTCAAATTTGAGCTTGACAAGCTGGCCGACTTTCAGAAAACCACTATTAGAGCTGGGCACCTGAGCCTTCACGATTAGCGGCGCATTTTGGGGCGCAATTTGAGCGACGAGCTGGCCCGTTTGCACAAATGCCTTTGCTTTCTTGACCGGGAATTCAAAAATTGTGCCCGTTAGGGGCGATCGCACAATTCGTTGCTCAAGCTGTAGATTCAGCGCCTGCAGTTGGCTACGGCTCTGTTTAATCTCTGTTTCCAGAGTATTGGCCTGCGACTCTAGCTGTTTCAACTGCTCTTGATTTTTTAAGAGCGCTAGCTCCCCCGACTTAGAGAGCGTGGTCTGCCCCACCTGCTGCTCTTCGAGCCTTAAGTTGCCTTGTTCTTGATCGGCTCGTAGCTTCTGCTGCAGGCTTTGATAACTTTTTTGCTGTTCTAATAAACCTTTTTGGCCCTGCTGTCTTTCGGCGATGGCTTGGTCACGGAGGCGACGACTTTCATCGGCAACCTGCTCTAG
>JBAUJD010000833.1:0-7359 GCA_049683515.1 Thermosynechococcaceae cyanobacterium
GTTTATATCATAGAGCTTGCACGATGAGGACTCAATACAGACATATCGTTCGTGATGCTCTTCTTCATAATCCAGCGAAAGTAAGGAGTCAAAGTCCCCCACAAGTGGGGGATTTAGGGGGCCGTCAGTGGCTGATGTTACTAAATATGAATTCGCCAGCAGCAGCAGAATTGGGGGGCTAGGGGGGCCAGCGCAAAACCTTTGCTCATCCTGAAAACATCAATCTTTAAAAAGCGCGATCGCAAGTTTCCAGTTCCCCTATCTCAAAACAAAACGCTCGGATAGACCGAGTGTTCATCTACCCGTCGCGGAGTGCGACAAAGGAATTTCACCATGTACAACGTATTACTAGACACCGATTCATACAAAGCCAGCCACTGGCTACAGTATCCCCCCGGTACTGAGGGTATGTTCTCCTATGTTGAAAGCCGAGGGGGTCGCTACCCCGCCACCGTCTTTTTCGGTTTGCAATACATTCTCAAAACCTATCTCAGCCAGCCCCTCGAACAGTGGATGGTGGATGAGGCCCAAGCATTTTATCAAGCCCACGGTGTCCCTTTTAATGCAGAAGGCTTCACCGATATTGTCCAGCGCCTAGACGGAAGACTGCCGGTACGGATCCGAGCGGTCCCCGAAGGGACGGTGGTGCCGGTTCACAATGTATTAATGACGGTGGAATCCACCGATCCAAAATCGTTCTGGCTGGTGTCTTGGCTAGAAACGATGCTGCTCAGGGTCTGGTATCCGACCACAGTGGCGACCCAGAGCTATTATCTACGTCAGCTCATCTATGACTATTTAGTTAAAACTGCCGATCAGCCCGATGCTGAAATTGATTTTAAACTTCATGATTTTGGGGCCAGAGGAGCCTCCAGCAGAGAATCCTCTGGCATTGGCGGCATGGCTCACTTGATCAACTTCAAGGGCAGCGATACGGTTCAGGGGGTTCTATACGCCAATCGCACTTACAACTGCCCGATGGCGGGGTTCTCGATTCCGGCAGCCGAGCATTCCACGATGACCGCCTGGGGCAGATCGCGGGAGGTGGATGCCTATCAAAATATGCTGAAGCGCTTTGCCCAGCCAGGAGCAACCTTAGCGGTGGTGTCGGATTCCTATGATATTTGGGGTGCGATCGCAAACCTTTGGGGCAGCAAACTCAAACAGCAGGTCATAGACTCTGGAGCCACCATCGTCATTCGCCCCGATTCAGGCGACCCCAAAACCGTCGTCATACGCTGCCTGCACCTGCTAGAGGAAGCCTTCGGCACCGTTAAAAATACCAAAGGCTATAAAGTTCTCCAGCACGTTCGCCTGATTCAGGGCGACGGCATGAACCCTCAGAGCATCGCGATAGTCTTAGACGCCATGATGCAGCAAGGTTTTAGCGCCTCTAACGTCGCCTTTGGCATGGGTGGTGCTCTCCTGCAGCGGGTAGATCGCGATACCCAGCGGTTTGCTTATAAGTGCAGCAGTATTACTATCAATGGCGTAGAGACGCCCGTCTTCAAAGACCCCGCCACCGATCCCGGTAAGCGCAGCAAAGCAGGCCGACTTGATCTCATCAGAGATGAGGTGGGTTATCGCACGATTGTCCTTGAACACGAGTATCAAGAGACTCAGAGTGTGTTGGAGGCAGTCTATGAAAATGGCAAACTCCTCAAGGACTATGATTTTGAAGCGGTACGCGCCAACGCCATGCATGGCTGAGCCATTTCTCAAGAGCTGAACCTTGAATTCCTGGGGGGACGGCATACCTTCCCCCTCTTGGTTCTCAGAGTTTGGAACTTTATCAATCCCCCCTGTCCCTGGCATGGCTCTTCACCGTCTTGGTATCCTGGGTAAAGATAAAAGTCAGCAAGAAATGGGTACGTTTATCTATAGAGAGCGTGTTTTGATCCCTTATCTTGACCTTGATTAGAGAACCGAGAGAATGCAGGATCTTTCTTTCTAAGCATTACTATTGTGTTCTGCTGCGATCAGCCTCATCACGCCAAGGTAACTAACCCCATGCTGCATCAGAACATTCTTCAGGAAGCGCTGAATCTGAACAGCGTTATGGGTCTAGCTTTGATTCAAAAAGGGGCGACTCCCTATTTTTGTGTCAAAGATCACCTCTTCCCAGAGCAAAAGCGGCTTGCCGTAGCCTGTTTTATCGGCAATATTTTGGGGAGTCAGCCGGAGGGCATAGACAGCTTTGAGTTTCCAGTCATGGACTACTATGGCTACGCCTACCAACTCAAGCCCCAGGTCACTTTGGTAATCTTGGCTCGACAGCAGGATTTGCGGATCAAGCTCCTCGCCATTAAGAAGTGGCAACCCATTATTGAGGATAATATTGATCAGTTTCTGGCCTTTTTCGAGGCCGTCGCGCAAAAGCAGGCTACAGCGATGCTAAAGGCGCAGGCGACAGCAGAGCTAAAGCAAGAAACAGTATCGGAGCCTCCTGCCCCGCCCCCTTCGCAGAGCGCAGAACCAGACGCATCCCTAGCCACACTGCTGCAGGATCTCAATCACCTCAGTGAAGCCGTCAGTCAGTATCTCGGTCCCCAACTGACGGCAAAATACTGGCACAGCTCTCGACCACAGTATGCGTGGTTGCAGAACTTTGAGATTGCCCCCCTCGCTGAGATTACCTACTCTGGAGACTCCCAGCACTTGCTGACTGCGGCGAATCATCTGTGCATTCGACAATGGAGCAACACTTTTATGAAACAGTGCTCTCAGATTGTTCAGGATCTGCCTCAGAAAATTGAGCAACATCAAACCAACCAGGGCCATCAATATAATTTGTCCATCGTGCCCCTGGGAACCCTCACAAGGCTTGCCAATCTGGAGCCAGAAGAAAAGGGGCTATTTTGGGACTAAAGTAACCTTTCTGCTTGAACCCGCTTGATGATGCCCCTATGATGATCGGAACAGTCACGATTTTGGATCAGAGGATCAGGGACAGATGGTTTTTACACCCACTGCAAGAACATCTCAGTCTGGGGGGAATCCCAAACCGCCTCTCCATCGACTGAAACAAAGACATCCCACCAAGCGAAATCACTATAGCTATGAAGACTTCTTTTGCTTTCAGTCAGAGCAAGGAACCCTGACCGACTGGCAAGATGCTCGCAATATATTGGCAAGTGAGGATTTTATCCTCGCTCTGATTGAGGGACTAGAGCAAGAGGTGGGAAACGCCTCTGCGGTGGTGATGTACAACATTGGCAAAGCCTGGGGGCAAAGGGATGCCAAGTTTTTTCAAAGCTGGTTTGAGAAAGACTACGGCATGTCTCTGCGTGAGGGTAAACCCTCCTTTGCCTTAGAAGCCTGGTGGTGGCCGTTTACCAGCCAAGGTTGGGGCAACTGGGATGTTGATCTGAGCGACCAGAAAAATGGCTTTATGTTCATCAACATTTTTGACTCTGCGGTGGCCCGCACCCTCGGAGATGTGGGCAAACCCGTCTGCCACATCTATGCAGGTCTTTTTGCAGGGTTCTTCACTAACCTGATCCAGAAAGAACTTAGTTGTATTGAGCTGCAGTGTTATTCCATGGGCGAAACCTATTGTAAGTTTCTGTTGGGTAAGAAAGATCGCATCGATGCCGCTACCTTCTGGCAAACCGAAGGAGCCACCATCCGCGACATAGAGAAGCGTCTACACAATGGGGAGTATCTCTCATGAGCCATCAGCAGTACGGGCGACTGGTCACCGTGCAGGATTTTTTGCGACCGTTTAATAGTGCTAGACAGCCCCTCCTCGTATCAACGTCGTCCCTTTCACTGACCCAAAGCGATCAGCGCCCTCAATCTTGGCAATGTCCCACCGTTCAGGATGTTCTACGCCAGTTCGACTGGCAAGGGACTGGGGAGGAACTACCGTCCTCACCGCCACTCCAGCTCCATAGATCGCCTCCATCTGGGCAAGAACCCAACCCTTGGCAATGTCAAACGGTCTACCAATTTCTGCGCCATAGCAATTGGAAGGGTCAGCAACAGCCAATCCCTCTGCCTCCGACAGATTCGGTGATCGACTCCCATGACACTGCAACCAGCCCATCCACCTTGACTCCAATCTTGCCCGTGGAGAGTTTCTTCAAGCTTTTTGTCTGGCAGGGTCAACCCAGAATTGCTGTGGTTCCTCAACTCACAACTCTTGAGGCTCCTACCGATCACAATGAATTAAGTCTCTCCGATCTCTCAAATTTATTTTAAAGGGCAAAATGCAGTCCGACTTTGAACGATTTCTGCGGGATGCAGAAGACCATTATCTTCAAAAATCCGACATCGCTGAATTTAAGCAGCAGGTCAGTGACCTAGATCAGCGTCTACAGACCTATGAATACCTGCGAGATCAAGAACTTAAGATTTGGCAACCCATTGCCGATCAGTTGCAGGCAAGCTGCCCCGAAGAAAGCCCCCAACAGCTAGAGCAAGCATTGCAGCATTGGATTGCGGCTCTCCGATCCGGTGCGATGGCGATGCTCCTCAATGACCCCGAATTTCTGCAGCATCGGCTGCTGGAGTGGCTCACGGATATTGCGCAAGCCCATCAGATCAATGCTTTAGTCGATCAGCTCGGTCAACTGTTAGAGATTCGCCTCAAAAAGATGTTGTCTGAACCGCAGTGGCTCTTGATCCAGCCCTATTTAAACCAGGCTCAACAATCCCTATTGGGCACTGAATCCTTGTCCCTTGGCTAGCCCCCTGACTGAACACAGAACCGGAGCACAGAATCACCCATGCTTTCAGTGGCTGAATTACTCAATCAAGATCCGATACCCGGCAATTACTTTGCCCCCGATGCCTATGTACAGGGAGACTTTGAACTGGGTTTGCTCGAAAACCGCCAGGGCAATCGACTCATTGCACTACCCGATACCCTGCTAGAAGCGCTCTACAGTAGTCTTGAAGAAGAGGTCGGTTCTGCTGCCGGCTTGGTGATGTTTCAGTGCGGACGCTGGTGGGGCAAGTATTTCTACCGCCGTTTTGCAGAGGAGGTCAGCACCTACTACGGTAAACCCTTGGCTGACATGGAAATGGTGGCGTTTCTACAGTGCCTCAAGCAATGCTGGAAGACCTATGGTTGGGGGCTTTTAAGCCTAGACTTTGGGTATTATCGACAGGGTTTCATTGTGGCGACGATTACCAACTCGGCCTTTGCCAAGGTGCGACAACAGTCTGAACAGCCCCCTGAGCAACCCTCCTGTTATATGGAAGCCGGTTTGCTGAGTACGTTCTTAAGTCAGCTTACTGGGCAAGAACTGCACTGTGTGCAGACGGCCTGTGAATCGATGGGTGCGGCTTCAAACGCCTTTATCTTGGGGCTTGCCGAGCGAGTCAAGGTGGCTGAAGTTTGCCTCGAAGAAAAGCAGGATCACGACACCATTATGAGGCGATTGGGCCTAACGCCACCGGTTCAGCAGGAAGGGGACTAATGCGTTAGAAAATGAAGTAGATAGATTGTTGAGATAACTCTAAATCATCTGCTAAGGCTGAATCAGCCTATTATTCCTAGCCCATGATCAAACGGAGTATCAAGCGTGCCCAAAATAGTTAAGCTAGCCCCTATTAATCAAGAAACTGCGATCGCAACCAATGACAACTTGCTTTCGGGCTTGATGAAGCACGATCTCAAGGTACTCCATGAGTGTGGAGGCCGAGGAATGTGTGCCACCTGCCACGTCTATATCAAAGAGGGGATGGAGAGTCTTTCCCCCATGAATCGCCGGGAGCAGCGATCCTTGGAAGTGATCACAACCTGTAATCAAATGTCCCGCTTGGCGTGCCAAACCCGTGTGCTGGGGGAAGGGGTTGTAATTGAACTCCCTACCGGGATGTACCTCAGCGATATGACCGACATTGAAGACCTCATTGGTCGGCGTGCCCAGCAAAATATATTACACCCCATCAACGGTCAAGTTCTGGTGGAGGAAGGGAAGCTCATTACCCGCTCCATGCTCAGCCAGCTCGAAGATACCCGAGAGCAAGTTTCAGATTATTTGCATCAATCTCAAGCCGTATAGCGATACCCCCGGAAAGACTCATGTTAAAACAACTCAAGCGAGTCAGCATTGATGCCGATGGACGGTTTGCCACCGATGCAGAACTCCAGTTTCTCAAAGATTATTTAGCCTCTGTTGAGCATCGGATCAGTGCCTACGAAAAAATCCGTGATGCAGAAGAGCAAATCATGGATCAGATTGAAGAAAAAGCCCGTGCCCAGAACCCGCGAGTCTTTTACAAAGGCACCCAAGATCGGTCTGATGTCTGCCGTCGCGATCGCAAGTATTTGTTAAAAAGCATGGCCGCCACGATGCTGATCAGCGATCTCGATCGCCTCCGGGATGGCATGCTACTTTGGCAGCGCACCCTTGTAAAAGCGTTCCAAGATGACCAAGCGTCACAGGTCACCTACCAAGTCATGCCCAAGGTAATGGAGCAGCAGCTCAGCCCCGCTGAAATGAAGCAAATCATGCCTGCACTCCAGCTCAGCCAAGCGCTATTGAGCTAGGCATTTATCTAACACAGAAGGGATTGAAGGTCAGATGCAACACCTCGTAGAGGTCCAATCAGAATCAAAACGGACCCATTGGCTAGACGCAGTAGAAGGCTTATCGGTGGTGGGTGCGATTGGGGGTGCGATCGCCTCTGCGGTAACCCAACAGGTTGTCTTTGCGTCGATTCCGCTATCGCTCACCGCGACGCTTCATTTTATCAATCGTCGCCGTCTTGATGACATCACCGGCAAGGTTCGGCAATTGACGATTGAGCAGATCATCCAGCAAGGCGAAGAACATCAGCAGCATATTTCAGCCCTGACAAAACAGCTTCAGGTTCACCAGCAAGCGCTGAAAAAATTAGACGCCAAATTAGCTTCTGTCGAGCAACATGGATTGGGGGTCAGTCAGCAAGCCCAAGAATTGAGGGAGCAAGATCAGCAGAGGGAGATCGCATTGCAGCGGCTTGCAGAGATCGAGCAACTCACCCAGTCCCTCTGGATTACGCCCCAAAATGCCAAGCTATATTATCGGCGAGGATCTGTGCGGGGTCGTGAATCAAACTCAGAAGATCTACAGCTTGCCATTCATGATTACACTCAGGCCATTGAATTAGACGCAACCTATGCAGATGCCTACTTTCAGCGTGGGGCGCTCAAAGGCAAGGTGGGCGAAAAGAAGCAAGCAGTCGCCGATCTGCGCGTTGCCGCTAAACTCTATTTCGACGCCGGTAATCTTGAGTCCTCTTTAGGGATGACAACGAACCTATAATGCCTGTTGAATAAGGGTCAATGCTCTCATGCCTCGTTGAAAATTGAGTCGTTTATGAGGCTTCAATCTCATTAAGTCGATAGCGAGGTCGTCCCACATC
>JBAUJD010000834.1:0-3457 GCA_049683515.1 Thermosynechococcaceae cyanobacterium
GTGGCTATACAGTACGGCTCCCTGATCCAATGACTCCACCAGAACCCCCCATCCTTTTTGGGCCACATAGGAGCGATTGAGAACGGAGTGGACTGCCTCAGAAAGCGAGTTGGGGCAACTTTGATTCCAAGCTCGCGGCTGAGATGCCTCTACGGTTTGTATCGGTGCTAATTGATGGGCCTCTGGCGCGGCCTGTGCTTTACCGCTAAAACAAAGACCCACTGCAAGAGCAGCTAAAATAGACAGCGCAAAACGGGACCCCACCCGATGCGGAGCAATCTGAGAAATATTTTTCATGAGGAACAAAGATTCGTGAGTGAGAGTGATTAAATCTTGATTTATAAGGGCTTGAAGAATTCGAGCAGGTCGGTCAACCGACGAATTTAGCGAATAATATCACTCCAAGGTGCGTCTGTACATCAATAACGCTTTACAGGTACAAATATTATTCCCAGATTAAATTTCGATTGTTCTATTCAAATCTGTACTCATTGCTGTCGGGGGCTTCCTGCTGGCTTGGTCAATGTGGGCGTGGCGTCTGAAGTCGGCTTTTTGATTCGAGGGCGGCACTGCCCCTTGAGTTCATGAACTCTGGCAGCACCAAACTTCAGCCTAGAAAAACCTTGACTCGTTCAAGCCATGAATGCTGCATAACGCTCTAAAAATCTTGCCGCAGATTAAATCGATTTTTGGATTGACAGCGGTGTCATAACTCCGATAGGTTAGGAGTCTTATTAGGAATACTTTTCATTAAGAGACACAAATCTATCATGCGTAATCCTAAATCAATGGGGATAAGTCTTCTTTCGGGACTAATACTTATGGCCCTGTGGGGATGCTCTAATCAGAAATCATCTCAGCAGGTGGTCAATGTCTACTCTTCTCGCCACTACGATACCGATCAGTTGCTCTATGACGAGTTCACCCAAGAAACTGGCATCAAGGTCAATATTGTCGAAGGCAAGGACGATGAAATTCTAGAGCGCATTAAAAACGAAGGCGAAAACACCCAGGCCGATGTGCTGGTGATGGTGGATGCCGGTCGTCTGTGGCGAGCCGAAACCGCTAACTTGCTACAGCCCACCACCTCCACTGTTTTAGACGAAAAAATTTCGGCCAGTTTGCGTCACCCCAAGGGGCTGTGGTTTGGGCTGACCCGTCGAGCGAGGGTGATTGTCTATAACAAAGCACGGGTTAAGCCCAATGAGATATCGACCTACGAAGCGTTAGCCCAGCCTAAATGGAAGGGGCGCGTCTGTGTGCGAAGCTCTAGTAATGTCTACAATCAATCACTGCTGGGGTCGATGATTGAGTCGCAGGGGGTTGCTAAGACCGAAGCCTGGACGAAGGGACTGGTGCGCAACCTGGCCCGTCCACCGGAAGGGGGTGACATTTCTCAGATTAAGGCGGTGGCGGCTGGGCAGTGTGATGTTGCCCTTGTGAACCACTACTATGCGGCGCGGCTCGCCAGCTCTAGAAAGGCTGAAGACCAAGATGTGACCTCTAAAATCTCGGTGTTGTTTCCCAATCAGGGAGATCGCGGTACCCATGTCAACATCAGCGGCGCAGGGGTGGTGGTCAATGCACCGCACAAAGCCAATGCCGTTAAGTTTCTGGAGTATTTAGTGAGTCCCGAGGCTCAAACTATTTTTGCCGATAGCAACAATGAGTACCCGGTGGTTCAAGGCATCAAAAACTCGAAGATTATCAACACCTATGGTGAGTTCAAGGCCGATACCGTTAACGTGAGCGCCTACGGTCGCAATAACCCAGAAGCCATTAAAATCGCAGACCGAGCAGGCTGGAAGTAGCGCTCGCTAAATCATTAGACGTCCAGTAAAAACAGATGCTGCTGGGCCAGTCATATACACCGGCTGTTCTTCGCCGTCCCAAGAAATTTCTAGGGGACCGCCGGGTAGCTCAATGGTGGCGCTCGATTGACACCGTGCGGTGAGCACTCCGGCGACCAAGACCGCACAGGCTCCGGTTCCGCAGGCTAGGGTGATGCCAGCCCCCCGCTCCCAAACGCGCATTTTGAGGTAGTCGGGGCGCACCACTTCGACAAACTCTGTATTGATGCGCTGCGGGAAGGCCGCGTTTGTCTCAAATTGAGGGCCAAGAGTTTCTAGGTCAATGGAGTCTACATCCTCGACAAAGGTGATGCAGTGGGGATTGCCCATGCTAACGCAGGTGACTAGCCAGTTTTGACCGGCCACATCAAGGGGCCGCTGAACCACCTGCTCTGATGGGCTATTGAGGGTGGTGGGAATTTGCTCTGCGAGTAAACGAGGCTGCCCCATGTTGACCTTGACCTGACCGTTGGGCAGCAATTCTGGGGTAATCACTCCTGCTAAGGTATGAATGCGGTAGGCGTGGGATACGTCTGCGGGGCGACCTTCGAGATCGGCAATAAAGCGAGCGACACACCGAATACCGTTGCCGCACATTTCTGGCTCTGAGCCGTCAGAATTGTAGATCCGCATGGTGTAGTCGGTGTCGCCTTGGGCGGGTAGGACGAAAATAACGCCGTCTGCACCAATGCCGAAGTGGCGATCGCAAACTTGCTCAGCCTGCTGTGGTGTTAGCAGAGGGTCAGCCTGACGGCGGTTGTCGATTAAGACAAAATCGTTACCAAGGCCTTGATATTTTGTAAATTCGACGGTCATAGTCACGGTGCAAAGCATCTCCTTTGCTAGCCTACCCTAGGAACTATCGTTCTATTCAAAATTGTCGCTATGATGGCAGGGTGAACTGCATTTCTACATCATCTCACCCATTCATCTGTATCGAATTTAGCTATGTCCACAGAACTTGATGTCGGCCTTCCTAGCATTCGTCAGCTCCAATCTCTGATTCAAGATGGCTCAGAAGTTGAAGTTAAAGTAATTACAATCGACCTGCTGGTGGGTAAAATCCGTTGGCAAGATAACTTTTGACTCTGTCTGCTCGATCACTACGATCAGCCCACCGTGATCTGGAAACAGGCGATTGTATTTCTCAAACCAAAATCTTAGAAGAAGAGCTAAACAGGGAACTTGTACGCCCCGATGGACGGTCTTGAAAGTGGGCTTTTGCGTATCCAATAGGTCAAGATTGCGATACCCTGAGCGATATTATTCATCCCTTCGCACCCGATATCAGCCATGATCAAGACATCACAGATTGCCTGGAGCAGTTTAGTGGCAGCCTGCAGTTTACTGCTCGGCAGCGCCGCTCAAGCTATTGAAGTCAACGTGCAGCCGACCCAGGTTCGCCTCGGAGATACCCTCTCAGTCTCTGTGACCCCTGATCCGGGTGAGACGCTGGCTCAGGCTCCCACTGTCAAGGTTGATAATAAAATCTTTCCGACCTTTCAAGTAGCCCCCAACCGTTGGCGGGCTTTGATTCCCACAACCCCCCTTGAAAAACAGGGTCGCCGAACCTTGACCGTTACGGGGAATCAACAGACTCGTAATTT
>JBAUJD010000835.1:0-9169 GCA_049683515.1 Thermosynechococcaceae cyanobacterium
CCCTAGCCCAAGCCCATCACCTCGCCGGGATTATCGCCACCAATACCACCATTGAACGCCAAGGCTTAAAAACGCAGCGTCTGGCAACGGGAAAGTCACCAGAGCAAGAGGCGGGTGGCCTCAGCGGCGCTCCGGTGCGGCAGAGATCGACCGAAGTCATTCGTCATCTCTGGCATCAAACCCAGGGGAAACTACCCATTATTGGCGTCGGCGGTATTTTTACCGGGGCTGACGCCTGGGAAAAACTAGCGGCAGGGGCGAGCCTACTGCAGGTTTACACCGGCTGGACCTACGGTGGACCTTGGATGGTGCGGCAGGTTTTGACGGAGTTAATGGATCAATTAGAACGCAAAAAATTACCGGATATCTCTAGTGCTGTTGGGTTTGAGCATCGCTAGTGCTGGCTCGATTAAAGCCATCACAGAACCGACACAAAGGAAAAATCAAAGCGACCAAAGTGTGCGCTCCAGGCAAGGTTGAGCTTTTCTAGGCAGGCCACTAGCCACTTCACCGAGGCCTGTTGCTTAGATTCATAGTGGTTAAACAACAGCGCAAAGCGATTTTCTAGGTAGGGCTTAATTTTCTTGCAGAGCAGGACTAGCTTGAGCAGCATTCCTACCGTTGTCGTGGAACCTACGTTGTTGATTAAATCCATAAATACAAAGTGGTGGGGCTTCTGACGACTTTCAATTACCAAAAAATTGAGAAGCTGATTGCAGGTTCTTGCCAGTAGGAAGTCACTCATCGGGCGATGATTATATTCTGGCAATAGTTGATCAAACTGCTGCTGAAGCTGTTGGTTGAATCGACTACGACCAAACTTAGGATCAACCGAGGCCACTAAGTATTCATATAGATTCTTTTTAAAGCCGAGATAAGACTGCGTGGCTTGATTACGGAGCATGAAGTGCTTGGCAACATCGCTGTACGATCCTTGACGATCAACGCGACCGACATAGTGCTTCAGAGTGCCGCACAGCTCACCATCGGTGAGTAGGGTTGGGTTTTTTGACTGGATGAGTTCGCCCGTTACTGGCAAAATGAGCTGTGTCTGTTGGACGGGCTGGATGATTCGCCCGGATGTCGTGGCGCGTTTAACAATGCCGGTGAGGTAGTGAGATAGATCTAGCTCGAACTGTGACTGCGCCTGTTGGCGAGCTTCGCGGACGCTGGATTGGTGTTCTTGGCTGTCTTCTTGCGAAACGAGACAGTGCTGGTATAGATAGGGGTAGCGTCGCAAGATAGTACTTAAAGGCCGACTCGCTGATGCCGTTGGGGGCGCAATAAACTCAGCGAAACGGCGAAGGCGCTCAAAGTAAGCACTGTGAGCGAACTGCTGTAGGAGCGATCGCAACCGAGTAGTGGCGCGACTGCGACCTAAGGTTGCGGGGGCTGCTGTCATGCGACTGAGAACCCCCACTAGCTCTGGGATCATGTCTCTGCAATCGGGTTGATTTTGCCAAGAGTTCACCAAGATATAGCAGCAGCGATTGAAAAAAAGAGCAAACTCTTCTTTCCCTTGAGCTGAAACAACGATCTGATTTAAGGCCGCTTTAACAGTGGAATCTGGATATTGCAGTCCTGAAATGAATAACGTGTGAAACCGCTTGAGAACAGCGTTGGGTGACTCACTCCGCACGCAATGGAGCAGGTGATCATAAATCGTTTCTTTGTGCGCTTCTATATTGACGGTTTGATGTCGACTCGTTCGGGAGTTCACTGATTTTTACGCTCGCCTTATAAGAAAAGTCTCGATTAAAGGAACACCTACCCATGAATGAACATAGAAACGTTGTCACAATGGATCGTAGCGGCCCAAAGCAATACGTCTAAGAACATTGATGGCAACCACTATTGCGTCACGGGACGATCAGCATAGAGCGGGTTCGGTTGAGCATCACGCAGGGAGTAGAGTCGAGGTATCTCTATATAGTTTAAAGATACCCATACCTTTACTAGGATATATAGGCTGCAATAGTGAAGGTGTGATATACCGCACTTGTTTAAGTGATTAAGATCACGGGTGAGATTTTTTAAAGCGATCTCGATTCTGCCACCAATGGCTTCGCCTCAGAACCTGCCACCTCTGGCTGCAGCGATCGTTCGACCCGAGGCTGTCCCACCGAATAGGTCACGGCATAGCTGCGGGCCAATAGCCACAGCCATAGCGCTGGCGCTCGTTTCTCAACGAAGGGCTGTATCCGGCGCACAAACTGCGGAAACCAAGAGCGGAGCAAGGCATTGACGAAGCTGGCGACGGTAAAGCTCCAGTAGCTGCCGATCCAGCGTACAAAGTCTTTGGCTCCCACCACTGACCAAATCCAAAACAGTAAAATTGGGTTTGTCCACGCCGCTGTGAGCGCCATCTTATTCAACGCTAGCCAGCCAAATCGATCTTTAATAAATGCCTCGGCTTGAGCCGGAGAGGCTTGAGCCAAAATCTCAAAGAAAGTATTGAGCATCGAGTTAACCCGGGCCGGAGGGAGATGTCTGCCGGTGGGCACCATCATGCCTCGCGAGAAGAGCCAGGTGACGGCAATATTACTTTGATAGGCGCGAATTTGCTCTAGATGCTGAGCCTGCCAAAGATCATGGCGCAGAGCGGTGTTGAGTAGGTCTGTCAGTCGAGGTAGATTACGAATAAGGGATCCAAAACCGGTGAAAATCAAAGGGGACTGCAGAGAGGCAGAGTCACCGATGGCGACAAGACGGTCGAAGGCAATGGTGCGATCGCGACTATCCCCGCTAAAGTGTCCAGGAATATAGCCAAACGTTGGCTTAATCCAGGTGAGCTGGTCTAAATTGCAGCGTCGATACTCCGGCAAAATCGTGAAGAAATCTTCGTACATCTCCAGTAGTGAACCCGGATTATCAGGATGCACCTGATGGTAATGAAATAGATACACCGTTAGCTCATCATTGGCTGCGGGAAACAGTTCCCAAATGAGCTGACGCCCTCGCGAAATATCGCCATGACTATTGAGCACATCACCATATTCAGAGTCCCAGACCTCTTTGTCTAGCCCCTTAAGGACTGCGCCCACCGTGGGACACACGCTCTCGAAAGATCGTCCCCCGTTGAGCTGCCATGCAATCGGGGAGGCCGTCCCCATTGCATCTACCAAAAATCTTCCCGTCACCTGCTGCTCCTGGTTGGTTGGCAGAGTCGTTACGGTACAGGTTACGCCGTCAGGGGTCACGTCCGCTCGGCTAAATTCGGTTTGGTCCCAAATCTCGCCGCCAGCACGACGTAGCTTTTCGCCGCAGAGACGAAGTAGCTTTTCTGAATCAAGAGCAATGTTGAGTACCGTCGGTGTTTTCAAAACAGACGATTTCAGATGTTCAGGATTATTGCCGTCAAAGAACTTGTGGAAGCCGTCGCGATATTCCCGCGCGATCAAACTTTCAAACTCAGCTTGCGTAAAGAGTCCTAAGTCGAGAAGGCTCTGGAATTCATTGCGAGAAATATTCCACTCTCGGTTCATGCGGCCAAAGGGCATCCGCTCAATCAGCAATACGCGATACCCCAGCCGTGCCATCACCGCAGCATGAACAACGCCTAGCGCTCCGCCCAGATATATCAGGTCATACATCGACGGATCAGGAAATTCTGCCGCTGTTCGGTGAGAAAAAACAACTTGACGAGGTGTTTGGGGCTGCCTGACGCCTTCCTTCCAGCGCTGCTCCCACCAATAGGCGCGGGTGAGGTCATCCTCTCCGTTAGGCATCCGTTGAAAATACTTGACGGTTTCGGGATAGTCCGCAGCCAAGGCTTCAAAGATGGACTGTTGCGATCGCTCAAAGGCGGGGAGTTCGGGGTACTGATAGGGGAATTTTGCTCTCAATTCTTGTTCAAGCTGTTTGACGAGCTGCTTTTCTTGCTTTAGAGGCTGCTCACTCCAGCGAAAAACTTTGAGATAGGTGGTCCGCTGCAGGGACCACAGCACGATGGACAGCTCTCCAGAAAGATCTCGAATCCGACAGCCCGTAGCATTTAAAGTTTTAGTCCCGACAGATTGAAAAGAGTGGTGCAGCCAAGCCCTCACGGTGTCGGTGTCTGGGGTCGGAATTTCGAGATAGGAGAGTTCTTTCATACCCGGTAGTGGGAAGGCAATAGAGGACAAATGACGAAGCTAATAGTGAGTGCTGACTACTATTTAAACAATTGTTACAAATATCGGACGAGTTGTGTCCGCTACAATCAAAAAATTGTTAATGAACACCATAACTTCATGGAAGCCTTAGATCTTAAACGAGAGATCGCCACGTTGTCTGATCGCCTGGGTAAAACCCAGGACTATCTTTGACCTACCTGCCCTCAATGCCCAGATTGCTGACCTAGAGCAGCTTGCTGCCCAGCCCGACTTTTGGGATGACCAAGACAGCGCCCAGCAAACGCTGCAAACTCTCAACGACCTCAAGGCCAGCATCGACCAACTCAAAGAGTGGCAGAACACCCTAGATGATTCTAGGGCTGTTTTGGAGTTACTGGAGCTAGAAACCGATCAGGCGCTCCTCGACGAAGCCGAAGTCAACATGAAAGCCCTAGAGCACCAGCTCGACCAATGGGAGCTACAGCGTCTGTTAGCCGGTCCCTACGACCAGAAGGGGGCCGTTCTCACCCTCAATGCAGGCGCAGGGGGCACCGATGCCCAAGACTGGGCTGAAATGCTGCTGCGGATGTATACGCGCTGGGCTGAACGGAAGGGATATAAGGTACAGCTCGCTGAAATCTCTGAGGGCGATGAGGCGGGTCTCAAATCGGCCACCCTCGAAATTAGCGGTCGCTATGCCTATGGCTACCTAAAGTCAGAGAAAGGAACGCACCGATTAGTACGAATCTCTCCTTTCAATGCCAATGGCAAACGCCAAACCAGCTTTGCCGGGGTTGAGATTATGCCTCAGATCGACGAGGAAGTGCAGGTGGAACTGCCTGATAAAGATCTAGAGATTACGACCTCGCTCTCTGGCGGCAAGGGTGGTCAAAACGTCAATAAGGTTGAGACGGCGGTGCGGATTGTGCATTTGCCCACGGGATTAGCGGTGCGGTGTACCCAGGAGCGATCGCAACTCCAGAATAAAGAGAAAGCCCTCGCCCTGCTCAAAGCCAAGCTGCTGATCATCGCCCAAGAACAGAAGGCCCAAGAAATTGCCGACATTCGCGGAGACATGGTGGAAGCCGCCTGGGGCAGTCAAATTCGCAACTATGTCTTTCACCCTTACCAGATGGTCAAAGATCTGCGCACCAACGAAGAAACCACCGCCGTTGATAGCGTCATGGATGGTGACTTAGACCCCTTCATTGAAGCCTACCTGCGGCAGGAGACCCAGATGACCGTATCGTAATAATTCGCTTCTAAATGACAGTCTGTTCTAAAGCAGACCGTTTAAAGTTAACTATCTTCGTGCGGTCCAAACCCACATCATTTCTAGGAACTGCATTACATGTCTAAGTATCAGCCTGACTTTCTCACCTCCGAACAGCTTCTTGCTCACCTGCAATGGCGCTATGCCGTCAAGAAGTTTGACCCCAGCCGCAAAGTTGCCCCAGCCGATTGGCATACCCTAGAGCAAAGCTTAATCTTGTCTCCCTCTTCCTTTGGCTTGCAACCCTGGAAGTTTTTTGTGGTGAACACCCCTGAGCTTCGTCAGCAGCTTGTTGAGTTCTCTTGGGGGCAAACCCAGGTGGTCGAGGCCTCTCATTTAGTGGTGCTAGCCATCAAAACCCAGGTCGATGAAGCCTACGTCGATCACTACATTCAGCGCACTGCAGAACTTCGGCAAATACCTGCCGAAAAGTTGGCTCCCTTTGCCAAAGTGATCAAAGACTTTCTCGGTCGTATGTCCACGGGCGATCTCAAAGCCTGGGCTAAACTTCAGGTTTATATTGCCCTCGGTCAATTAATGACCAGTGCGGCCCATATGGGTATTGATACCTGCCCCATGGAAGGCTTTGTCCCCGAAAAGTATGACGAGGTTCTGGGGCTACCGGCTAAGGGGTATTCAGCCGCCGTCGTTTGTCCTGTGGGCTACCGTGACCCCAGTGACCCCTATGCTCAAAATGCAAAGGTTCGATTTAGCCAAGACGAGATGATTGAGGTGCTGTAAGAGCGACGCTTTGTAACGAGTCCTTACCGCAGGTCGGGCAATGCGAGTCTATCGTTCAGGATTTGTTAGGATTTGCACAGATTCTGTCATATCAAAACTGCATGTTGCTCACTGCCCGACAGTTATTGAGTTTTCAACGCTGTCAGCGCCAAACTTATCTCGATACCTTTGGCGATCTGCAACAGAAAGCGGACCCTAGCGATTTTTTAACGAAGCTGAGGCAAGATCGAGCGCTGCACCAGCAAGAATTTTTAGCCAACTACACTTGGGAGAAGCCCAGTTCCCCATCCCGAGATTGGGATGCCGGTGCCCAGGCGACGCTAGATCTGATGCAAAGGGGAGTCGAGCAGATTCATCGTGGCATTTTGAAGGTGACCACTGAACCCGATTTAACCTTCGTGGCGATCCCCGACCTGTTAACAAAGGTACCCGGGGATTCTTTTTTGGGCGATTGGCAGTATGTCCCTACGTCGATTCAGCTTAGTAAAAGGCCGAAGCTGGAATACCAGCTCTTGGCAACCTTTCAGGCTCAGGTGCTGGCGGATTGCCAAGGGGCTTGGCCTGAAATGGCCTACCTGTCTCTGCGAGAGCGGGGCTGGTATACCGTTGATCTTGAGAAAAGTCGCCCCAAACTAGCCGATCTAATGACGGATCTAATTGCGTTGCTGCGTCAGGGGCTAGAGCCGGAGGCGTTCATTGTTAATAATCGGTGTAGTCTGTGCGGTTGGTATGAACCCTGCTACAAAACGGCAAAGTCTCAAAAGCACCTGTCTCTGATACCGGGCATTACGCCGAGTCGTTATCCGGTGTTGCAGGCCCACAATCTCAATACCGCAGAAGACATTGCGGCTCTAACACCGGCCTCTCTCCAAGCTTTGACGGGGTTTGGTCGGGATGTGTCAACCAAGATGATTCATCAGGTCCAAGCTTTTGTTCAGAATCAGCCCATTGCGATCGCAGCCCATCCCCCCGGTCATGAGGCTCCGTTGCCGACGGCCCCGGTTGAACTCTATTTCGATATCGAAGCAGAACCAAGCCTCAACTTGGCCTATCTGCACGGTGTCTTAGTCATTAATCATGAGACGCAAGACCAAACGTTTTATCCGCTGCTGGCTGAAACACCAGAGGGCGAACAGCAGGTCTGGGAGCAATTTTTAGATCTAGTGCAGCGCTATCCGGACGCCCCTATCTTTCATTTTTGTGCCTATGAAGTGCAGACGGTGGAGCGCTTGGCCCGCCTCTACGATACGCCCATGCCCATGATTGAGTCTTTGTTAGAGCGGTTTGTAGACCTCCATATTTGGGTGACCAAAACGACGGTTTTACCCATAGAAAGCTATACCCTGAAGCTGATTGCCCGCTGGATTGGATTTGAGTGGCGCAACTCAGAAGCCAACGGTGCCCAGTCGATTTACTGGTATAGTCAATGGCTAGAAACGTGCGATCGCACCTTTCTCGACACCATTGTTCACTACAACGAAGACGACTGCCGTGCGACCTACTACGTCAGACATTGGCTAACCCAGTTTCTGGCACAGCAGCCGATTCCACCGAGCGAACAACCCCTTGATCCTGCCCTTGTGATGCTTGACGCCAGTGCCCCATAACCTGCGATATTTTTTCTTGCTCTGCCTCATGGTGAGCCTCGGAAGCTGTCATTCAGAACCAAAGGTGCAGACACCCCCGACGCCTGAGGCGTCAGCAAAACCGGCGGTTGCGGGCCAAGCGCTCCTTAGTAATCAAAAAATAGTTGAAGTGGTGCTGCCGAAAGGATGGAGCAATCAACTCGCCAAAGACGATTCCTTTAATCTAAAGGCAGCCAATGCCTCGAAGGATGCCTATTTGACCGTACAAACTAGTGCTAAACGAGACTTCCCCCAGCTCAGCTTAAAAGAGTTTGCTCGCATCGGTCGCAAAGCAGGCATTCCCACTATGACCGATCTCAACATTACAGGGCCGACGGATGTAACCACCGTGAACGGCTATCCCGCGATTCAATACCAATTTCGGGGCAAAGTGGACGGCATTGACGCCGTTCTGCTGCACACGGCAATTGAATCACCAAACTACTTTCATCAGATTTTGGTGGGAGCCTCTAGCGATGCATTTGAACGCCAACAGAAGAGGTTCCAAAGCCTCATTGAGACGTTTCAAGATGTTTCAGCAACGGCGTCTAAATAGTCAAACGGCCCTCGCTACTTGCGCTTCCCCGTCGCTAGCTCTAGTTCAGCCAAGCGAAACGTGACCATCTTGGTCCAGTTGCCCCCCTCAAAGGTAACGGCAGCATGACCATCGGTGACGCGCTGCACCTGACCTTCAAACCCGAAATAGGTATCAGAGGCATTCACGACACGAACAGCAGAACCAGGAAAAATAGAAGAGACCATGGGCTTGCATCAGTTACCGGACGTCCCTAACTGACAGAAGAATTCGGCCTGTCGTCTCTTTCTAATCCGACAGGTATCACCTCGTTTGCCGTTAGTTGATCGGTGGGGGATCTGTCTGTACGACGTCCTCATTTTTCGGATCGGTGGGAGACCGGAGTTCTAAAGGATGGCTCGGTGGAATCTTCTTTATCGCAATCAAAGACTCAATCACTGCTTTGACCGCTGGAGCCGCACTGGTGGAGCCAAAGGCATTCCCGGCAGTGGGTTCATCAATAACGGCAAGGACCACGTACTGCGGTTTTTCTAACGGGAACAGCGAAACAAAGCTTGTCACTTTACCGTTGTTGTAGCGCCCTCCACTGGCTTTCTGAGCGGTGCCTGTTTTGCCGCCGAGACGATAGCCCGGAATCCGGGCTATTTTGCCAGTGCCGTTCTCGACGACGCTACCCATCATCTGGCGCACCTGGTTCGCGGTTGCTTCCGAGAACACCCGCCGGGGCTTCGTGATGTCTGATTTTTTGACCAATATCCCCGCATCATTCTGCAGCCCTGCCGTGAGGTGGGGCGTGACCAACAGACCGCCATTGGCAATGGCAGCATGGAGCTGAGCCATCTGCATCGGCGTCACTGAAAAGCCTTGACCAAAGGCGGTCGTGGCAGACTCAATGGCATAG
>JBAUJD010000836.1:0-5592 GCA_049683515.1 Thermosynechococcaceae cyanobacterium
ATCAGTCAGCCTATTATCTCTTTCCCTCAAGGGTGAAGGAGAGCGCGAAGGGTGAGCCTTGGCTAGCGGTTTCGACGGTTTTGCCCTGGATTGCCAATAACTTGATTATCGATAAACCGTGGTATGCCGGATTTTTTGAATTCCGTAAGGCAAATCAACTCTATGAACGCAAAGGATTAGTAACAATGACCCAAGACCATTTGACCCCTGACGAGAGAATCTTATTTGATGCTGTGCAGGGTAGTTTTAGGACTTACCTACGTGGACAGGGCCAACAGGCAACAAAGCAAGGTCGCCCCCTAGACTACGGCCAAGTCACTGATAAAGTTATTTATCGTTTTCAGCGGCCTAGCACCCAACAGGAATTCGCAACAACTTTAGTAGATTTCCTCAGTCAACATCATCGCAGCAAGGCTCTGAAGGCTGTGGGGCCACAGATCTATCACTGGATTCACCGTGAAGCAAACTGGCGTCAAGCCAGAGATCTAGCGTTACTAGCGGTCGCCACCTATCAGGGGAAAGCCAAGTCCGATGGTGCTGAAGACGAAGTGGTTGATCCTAATCCCGTCGATGGGAGTGAATCGACCGCAGACCAAGCTTACGAATACGCTCTATAACTTTAGGAAATCTTAAATCATGTCTAAGCATCTTTTTGCCACCATTGTTACCCCCACTGCCGTTGCTGCCAATAATCGTGGTGAAGGCGACGGCAGCACTTTATCCACTCTTCAAAAAGTGACTCGAGGCAACGACCAGTACACCACTGTCAGTGCTGAAGCGATTCGCTGGGCCTACCGTGAGTATTTCCAGACTCTAAAACCAGATGAAACGAACCGAACTTTCGACCCCGATCGCGATAAATATGACTTCAAGGATGAGCGGTTTGATGCCACCACATACATTGATGATGACCTGTTTGGCTATATGGATGCCAAGAAAGGATCTGACAATAAAGACGCCACCACTAAACGCCGAGGCGTTTTAGAAATCAGCCGCGCCATCAGTCTTGATCCTTACTGGGGGGATTTTGTCTTCGGATCTAAGGGAGGGGAGAAAAATAAAACTTCCATCCATCAAACAGAGGTTCACTGCACGGCGTATCAATACACGTTGGCCTTGACGCCGGATAGTTTGAAGAAAGCAGATCGCGCCGCAATAGTGATTAGCGCCATTCCGAATATCCGTCATGTGGGTGGCAATCACTCTCGCTTTCTCTATGAATTTCGGCCTGAGTCTGTGGTATTGAGGGTGACTGAAGATGCAAGCCCCTGGATTATGGATTGCTTCAAGCGGGTCGGAGATACCGTCGGCTGTGCGCGTCTTGTTCGTCTCGTAGAGGTGGGCGATATCAAGCCAGATGAATTAGTTGTGGGTGGTGAGATTGTAGATACGCCCTACGGTGATCAGCTTAAAGAGTTAGGCGTTTTGGTGCATCGAGGAGTGAAAGATGCGATCGCAACCGCCCAAACCAAACTTTCACAGGGAGTGGCTGCATGACACAAACCCTATACCTAGATTGCCCCTGCACTAGCTTCCCTAGAAGTTTTGCCAGGGACTACAAAGAAACCTATCGCTATCCGCCGCCTTCGACCGTGTATGGACTGTTGCTCTCTCTCGTCGGCGAAGCAGATCTGACGGCTCACATTGGCGTAAAAATAGCCCTCGGAATCATCGGTGACGAGCCACCTATCTCTCGCATCGTCCGTAAGCAGCGGCACCATAAGTTCAGCCGCAGCCATTTAGGGACATATCCTTCTAGCAAATTTTCAAAACCTAATCATCAAGAGCTGCTTACCGATATTAGAGCGGTCGTAAAAATTGATTCTGAGGCAGAGCATGCTGCGGTCACTTTGATAGAGCGGGTTGCGATCGCACTTACAACCCCAGAGCAAATCACCCGCTTTGGCGGTTTGTCTCTAGGCGAATCTTGGGCCTTGGTCAATGGCGTCAGACCCTACCGAGACAGCGATGGCGACATTCGGTGGCTGGTTAAAGATAGTCGGGGTTTGATTAGCCTCCCGATCTGGATCGATCGCAAAACTACCCGAGGGACTTTTCAGCGATTCGAGCCGGGTGAATTTAGTGATGCCTGTTGGGTTGCGATCTCACCCTTAAACTAGAGTTAGTATCTGTACAATGCGATGTCTACCTATACCGAAATACTTAACCAAGCCCAGAAACTGCTACCAGAGGAACAGCAGCAGCTCATAGTGCCTCTCTCAGGGACACTATTTGAACCTGTTAAAATAGAGGGTACAGATGAGGTGATCCCCGCCGATGAAATTGCGGCTAGCGATGCGGCCATCCAAGCCTATCGTAGCGGTGAAGATCGAGGAATCTCTCTTTCTGAATTAGAAACTGAGCTATCCATGATCTTGCTCAATCTAGCATCAGCGTTGAAATTGCACCTGCGTGGCACCGACTGTCGTGGGATAGGATCAGAGGTATAGTGATGCCCCTCAAGTCTCCAGCGCAATCACTTCCTATTTCACTGCCGCAATCTGCGATCATTGAATTTTGCCAGCAGTGGCAAATTACAGAGCTGGCCCTATTTGGTTCGGTCCTGCGTGATGATTTTCGGCCTAATAGCGATATTGATATGCTCGTGACCTTCTCGCTTGAAGCCCAATGGAGCCTTCTAGATCTGGTCAAGATGGAATATAGCCTTGAAGATTTGCTGCATAGAAAAGTGGATTTGGTGATGAAAACCTCTATTGAACAGAGCCATAATTGGATCCGTCGCCAAGAAATTTTAGGAACAGCTCAAATCATTTATGAACAGGGATGAAGCATCGCTGCTAGATGCAGTCACCTTTGCTAAAAATGTCACTCAACTGATCAAGGGGAGCAATCAGGAAACTTTTGAGCGTGATCTGCGAACTCAATCAGCAGTGCTATATCAGATTGCAGTTTTGGGTGAAGCGGTCAAACGACTTTCAATGGAATATAGAGAGCAACATCCTGAAATTGAATGGAGAGCGATCGCAGGCATGCGCGACAAGATTATGCACCAATACGATCGCGTAGATTTAGGTTTAGTTTGGCAAGTAACTCAGGAAGATCTTCCTAAACTTTTGGCACAACTGACGCCATTGCTGCCGCAACCAGAAGAATAGTGCCTCTACTAGACGTTGGTGCAATTCTCCGCAGAATACTCCGCAATTTTACTGAACTTGCATCGTATTTTAGACCCCGGAAGCAAATTTTCCGGGGTCTCTTGCCATATTGGGCATAGAACATTATTTCTTGCCCATCATGTCTACTGTATTGACTGCTCCCACGGCAACCCAACCCACGCTTAAAGTCTCCGCCCTCCATGCCTTAGCCTACTGCCCCCGCCTGTTTTATCTCGAAGAAGTTGAAGAACTCTACACCCAAGATGCTGCTGTCTTTGCCGGTCGTCGCCTCCATGTCGAACTCGAACAACAAGAAGATGAAGACTGGGAAGATTTATTCTTAGAAAGCTCAGAGCTAGGACTGCGGGGCCGCGTCGATGCCCTCCGTACTCGCGAGGGTCAAACCATCCCCTATGAGCATAAGCGGGGCCGCCCTTGGCGCGATGACGATAACCAGCCCCAAGCCTGGGAGAGCGACAGGCTTCAGGTTTTGGCCTATGCCTGTTTGATTGAAGCCGCGCTGGGCATTCCTGTCACTGAAGGCCGGATTCGCTACCACGCTGAGAATGTGCTGGTGCATGTGCCCTTAGATGAGGCCGGACGGCAAATGGTGCAGGAGGCGATTGAACGGGCGAGAATGCTTCGCAATTCAACCCATCGCCCTCCGGTTACCGACAATGAACGGCTCTGTACCCGCTGCTCACTGGCTCCGGTGTGTTTACCGGAAGAGGCGCGGCTAGCCCACGACCGGGAGTGGCAACCGATTCGCCTGTTTCCTGAAGATGATGAGCGGCAGGTGGTACATGTTTTAGAGCCTGGAACGCTAGTGGGCCGCACGGGGGAGCAACTCAAGATTACGCGGCGCGGTCAGCCGGTGGAGAAGATTCCGCTGTTTCAAGTCAGTCAAGTCGTGCTGCACAGCTTTTCGCAGATTTCGACCCAGGCGATGCATACCTGCCGCGATCTGCAGATTGGCCTCCATTTTGTATCGGGGGGTGGCCGCTACATGGGCAGCTTTGACACCCGGCAGGGCAGCATTCAGCGGCGGATTCGTCAGTATGAGGCGCTTAGCCAGCCGGAGATATGTCTAGGGCTGGCTAAGCAGTTGGTGAGCTGTCGGGCGCAGGGGCAGCGTAAGTTTTTGATGCGGGGTAAGCGGGGCAAGGCTGAGGTGCCACAGGTGTTGCAGGATGCCATTGATCAGATGAAGGCGGTGCTGAAGCAGTTGCCTCAAGCTGATTCTATTGCATCACTACTGGGGTTTGAAGGGAATTTGGCGGCGCTGTATCTAAAGGCGCTGCCCTGTTTACTGAGTGCGGAGGTACCGGACGAGCTACGGTTTAATCGTCGCAATCGCCGCCCACCCAAGGATCGGTTTAATGCTTTGTTGAGCTTTGGCTATGCGCTACTGCTTAAGGATGTGATGAATGCGATTTTGGTGGTGGGGTTAGAGCCTGCGCTGGGGTTTTATCATCAGCCAAGGTCGCAGGCGGCACCTTTGGGGCTAGACCTAATGGAGATTTTCAGAGTGCCGCTGGTGGATATGCCGATTATGGCGTCGGTAAATCGGGGCCAATGGGATGTGAAAGAAGATTTCACGATTCGGGGTCAACAGGTGTGGCTGAGCGATAGCGGTCGGCGCAAATTTGTGGGCATTTATGAGCGGCGCAAGGCTGAGAAATGGAAGCATCCGGTGACGGGGTATTCGTTGACCTATCGGCGGTTGTTAGAGCTAGAGGTGCGGCTGCTTGAAAAGGAGTGGTCGGGCGAGGGCGGGTTGTTTGCTCAGTTGATTATTCGGTAGAGGGAATTATTGGATAGGAGAGAATCATGGCTGAACTGAAGCATTGGTACTTAATTTGCTATGACATTCGTGACCCGAAGCGATGGCGGAAGGCGTATAAGCTGCTGCTGGGCTACGGGGACCGGATGCAGTATTCGATTTTTCGTTGTCGGCTGACTCAGCGGCAGCGAGAGAAGTTGCGCTGGGAGTTAGAGCAGATTTTAGCGCCGGAGGATGATTTGATGTTGGCGGGTTTGTGTCATCGATGTGTGGAGCGGATACCGCAGTATAATCGCCCTGGGGTCTGGGTTGAGGAGCTATGTGGGTTCAGGGTGATCTGATGCATGGATCTGCGGTTGTTGACTGCTGAGGTATGGTGATGATGCCTTAAAGGGTTGTAGAGAAGGGTGTTTGGCGCTTGATGTTGAGTTGTAGATGCTTGCCTGGGGTTGCGATCGCTGTTCTGTATGGGATAAAGATGATTTATTGGTGCTGTTTTGAGAGATGAATGAGGATCGGGTTGCTCTTATATTAAGATCGTTGCATAGTCGGCTGATGGGCTTTGTCTATCAAGGCTTCCAGAGGCCGCCGTGCCGAAACCTTTGATGCCGTAAGGCGTTGAGCACTTAGAGGTCTGAAGAGAAACCTCGAAAACACCAGGTGCCGAAACCTTTGATGCCGTAAGGCGTTGAG
>JBAUJD010000837.1:0-1668 GCA_049683515.1 Thermosynechococcaceae cyanobacterium
GATAGAAGTTCGCCCCAGTCTTGTATTACGCATCTTGCCGCCCTTTAACGATAGTAAAATCGCTGAGATTGCGATCGCAGTAGTAGCAATTGCCCACTCCATTAATGAAGCATTAGACATTGATTTATCAAATTCAACCTGCCCGATAAGGAGAAGCCATGTCTGATACTACTCTAAACCCAACCCAAATCAAGGAAATTTTTAAAAGCGCGATCATTGAATTAATTCACGAAAATCGTCATGAAGTATCTGAATTTCTGGCAGAGATTATTGAAGATGTGGCAATGGAGCGGGCGATCTCAGAAGGTGAAGCAACTGAACTCGTGAGCCGCGAGTCCATCTTTCAGCTTCTGGAACCGAAAGCATGAAAGTCGAGTTTAGAAAAAGTTTTCAAAAAGATTTGGGTAAGATTCGAGACAAAAGCCTACTCATCAGAATCAAAGCTGTAATAGAAGAAGTTGAAAAGACTCAAAGCCTTTTAGACATCAGCAATATCAAAAAACTTAAGGCAGATGGAAATTACTATCGGATCCGAGTGGGCGACTATCGAGTTGGCCTTACAGAAGATGAGGGCGCTATCTTCTTTATTCGCGTTCTGCATCGCAAAGAAATGTATCGGTATTTCCCATAGACAAAAACAATTGCTGGAAATTGCTAAAACAGGAGTAGACCGAGCGAACAGAACCAAAGCAACGGCAACGACATGGATGAGTCAACAGCTTGCAACCTTGGGGCTAGAACGGACATGACCACTACCGCGATCGCACTCCCAATGGCCTATCCTACTACTTTAATTTGTCACCGCTCAACTGTTTCGAGCATTGTGATAGGCCTCTCTAGATGAGCAGTGCCAGTTATCGTTATGCTTAAATGAGGCATCTAAAATGCTCCTAATCAAGAACCTCGGATCGATGTTGCACAGGCGGAGTCTCAATAGCGAGGAGTCAATAGAAGAAATGATCCAAACCCAATCGAAAAAACTGACCTTGGAAGAGTTTCTACAGCAACCAGAGACCGAACCCGCTAGTGAGTATATTGACAGTCAAATTATTCAAAAGCCTATGCCGCAAGGTAAACACAGTCGCATTCAAGGGGAACTCCTACTTGCAATTAATGCTGTCGTCAAGCCACAAAAGATCGCTTGTGCGTTTCCTGAACTGCGCTGTACCTTTGGTGGCCGCTCAACGATACCGGATATTGCAGTATTTGTTTGGAGTCGGATCCCCTGTGATGAAAACGGAGAAATCTCTAACTCATTTCTCCTAGCGCCAGATTGGACCATTGAAATTCTTTCTCCCGATCAAAGCCACACAAAAGTCACTAAGAATATTTTGCACTGTCTCAAGCACGACACTCATATGGGATGGTTGATTGATCCAGAGGAGAAAACGGTTCTTGTTTACCGACCTAAACAAGAAATTGAGGTGTTTGATGATCTAGAAGCATCCTTGCCCACGCCATCATTCATAGACAATCTCACCCTTCTTACCGTCCAGGACGTCTTTGCTTGGTTAGTTCTATGAACTAGACCTCGACCTTTACATAAGCGGTCCACCATTGTCTGACTAGCTAAAGTAAAAATCTACGGTTCTAGAGGAACTAGCTTTCTTAATTAACGAGGGTCAAGGCCAACGGTATGGCAGAAGCGGAGAATAGGCTGTCTCATCG
>JBAUJD010000838.1:0-4047 GCA_049683515.1 Thermosynechococcaceae cyanobacterium
CACTTGGTGCTGGTGGCTGGGTTTTGAACTGAGAGTTTTGGGCGGCAGGGCTGCTTTGTTCATTGCTTTGTGTTACCCGCTTACCGCCATCGGCCTCTGGCGCTTTAACCGTCACAGGACTACTACAGGATGATGCTAGCAGCAACGACACTAGCAACAATTGTTTCATCCTGAAGACCTCCGGCTCAAAAACGACGATGAGAGTATAGGAGATCATCTGACTCCTTCTTGGTTGATGGTGTTCCCTCCCTAGCATTGTTAACCCCTATCAATAGCTACCAGTTTTTTGAGAGGATATGGCTCAGTAGACTGGAGGATGCTTTGCAAATGCTACTGCGGCTATCGAGCTGGATTGATCGGCTGAATGAACGAATCGGCTATTTCGCAACGCTTTTGGTGCCTCTCATGGTGCTATTGGGCGTCTGGAACGTCATCGGTCGCTATCTGGGCCGACTGGTGGGTCAAAACCTCAGCTCCAATGCTTTTCTTGAAGGGCAATGGTATCTCTTTTCGCTGGTCTTCTTGTTGGGGGCCGCCTATACACTCCGTCACAACGACCATGTGCGGGTGGATGTCTTCTATAGCAATTGGCCTCCTCGACGGAAAGCCCTGGTTAATTTGCTGGGTAGCCTGATTTTTTTAATTCCGTTCTGTTTGATGGTGATCACGGTTTCTTGGGATTCTATTCTCGCCTCTTGGGCAAGGGGAGAAATTTCCCCTGATCCGGGAGGATTGCCGCGCTATCCGATTAAATCGGCTATTGTCGTCGGTTGTGTCCTTCTGATTTTGCAGAGCATCTCTGAAGCGATTAAGAGCTGGGCCGTTCTGGCCGGTAATCTGTCATCGTCGAAGGAGTCATCCCATGGGACTTGAACTGCTTGGAGCTTTGCTCTTTGCCCTGGCCGTGATAGCCTTTGCGCTCTCTGCGCTGCTCCCGGCTTGGAACGTGAAGGTGGCGATGGTGGTGGGTGAGGAGCCTGCGTTGAAGCAGGGACGATGGGTTGCCCTTGCCCTTGTGTGCGTCTGTGCTTGTCTTTATTATCTGCTGTGGCTAGAACCACAGTGGCTGGGGCTAGCCATGTTTGCCACGGCTTTGGTTTTGTTGTCTCTGGGATATCCGGTGGCGTTTGCGCTGGGGGGTGTGGCAATTCTGTTCGCGCTGCTGGGCACCAGCCTAGAGGTCTTTGATGATTTGATGTCTTATGTGATGCCGCTGGGGGAGCGGCTAGAAGTATTTGACTTCAATTTGCTCACCGCAATGCCAGAGCGAATTTTTGGCATGATGTCGAACTATACGCTGCTGGCAATTCCCTACTTTATTTTCATGGGGTCGATGCTTGAAAAATCGGGCTTGGCGGAAAAGCTGCTCGAAACCATTGGCATTCTGTTTGGTCCCATGCGCGGTGGGCTAGCCTTAGCCGTCATTTTTGTGGGGGCAATGCTGGCGGCAACGACGGGGGTAGTGGCGGCATCGGTGGTGGCGATGGGCCTCATTTCGCTGCCGATTATGCTGCGCTACGGCTACAACAAAGAGCTAGCGACGGGCGTCATTGTGGCATCAGGGACATTGGGCCAAATTATTCCCCCCAGTGTGGTGCTGGTGGTGCTGGGCGATCAGTTGGGAGTTTCGGTGGGTGATTTGTTTCTGGGGTCGGTGGTGCCAGGGCTGATGATCTCAGCGGCCTTTGCGATTCATGTGATGGTGGTGGCGATGCTGAAGCCAGAGTATGCCCCAGCGCTGCCGCTAGAGGTCAGAGATGTGAGGGGTAAGGCTTTGGCCTCGCGGGTGGTGACCGTGATGATTCCGCCTTTGGTGCTGATTTTGCTGGTATTGGGGAGTATCTTCTTTGGTGTTGCCACCCCTACTGAAGCCGGAGCCTTGGGGGCACTGGGGGCTAGTTTACTAGCTGGAGCGAATGGTCAATTTACGGCTCCTAAATTGATAGAGGTGTCGAATGCAACGCTCCGCATCACCAGCATGGTGATGATGATCTTGGTGGGGTCCACCGCCTTTAGTCTTGTTTTTAGGGGCGTGGAGGGAGATCGCTTTATGTTTGACTTGCTCACGAGTCTACCGGGCGGTCAGTTTAGCTTTTTGCTGGTCAGTATGCTGACGGTGTTTTTTCTTGGCTTTTTTATTGATTTCTTTGAGATTGCCTTCATTATTATTCCGCTGTTTGTGCCGGTGGCCCGTTCTCTCAATATTGATTTGATCTGGTATGGGGTGTTGCTGGGGGTGAATTTGCAGACTTCATTTTTGACGCCGCCCTTTGGGTTTGCCCTGTTCTATTTGCGAGGGGTGGCACCGCCTGAAGTTAAAACCGCTGATATTTATCGGGGTGCGATTCCGTTTATTATCTTGCAGCTCATTGTTTTGGTGCTGCTGATTGCTTTTCCTGGCATTGTCAATTTCTTGCCGTCTCTCAGTTTGGCGACGATAGTCTAATGGGTTGTAGGTTGAATGGCACTGACTTAAGGATAGTGAGCAGTGCTCACCCTACGGAACTTAGGCCAGTGTGCCCCTTTTCAATTGCTCTCGCTCAATGGCCTCAAAGAGGGCGGTAAAGTTACGCTCACCAAACCCCTGAGCCTGCAGCCGACGTTCAATCACTTCAAAGAAAAAGGTGGGTTCTTCAAAAATAGGCTGGGTAAAGACCTGCAGTAAGGCTTGCGAGGGTTCCTGTAATTCGACCAGCACTTGCTGATCTTGAATGGCCTCTAATTCTAGGGCTGATGATGCTTGCTGCCGGAGTTGATCATAGTAGCTGGCAGGGATATCTAGAAAGCTCAAGCCTCGGTGACGTAGTTGTCTGACGGTATCAGTGATATTGATGGTGCTCAGGGCAATATGTTGGATGCCGGAGCCTCGGTTAAAGTCGAGGAATTCTTGGATTTGCGATCGCACAGAGGCCGGTTCATTAATCGGAAACTGCGCTGTCCCGTTTGGATGCACCAAAACTTGGCTGCAGAGCGCCGACCGCTCGGTTTGAATATCAAAGTAATCACGGGCCTCAAACCCCAAGATCTCTTGATACCAGCGCACAGCCTGCTGAAGCTGATGGCGCTCAACATTGAGCACGGCATGATCGATGCCCGTAAATACAGGAAGCGAGTCTCTACGTTGAGTGGTCGGAGTGAGTTCCCTGGGCTTTTGAATTAACGTATGGCGTAGGTCTCCCCAGCCTTGAATGGTGACTTGGTGGGCTTCCTCCTGCAGCAGTTGAACCTGAGGATTGCCAGCCAGCACCGCATTGAGGTCAGCCACTCGAAACGCTAGGTCCGCAATCCCTGCTGGATGCTGTTGTAGATATTCAGCCACAGGACTTTCATCAGTGCGAGGAGAGGAGATCAGAACCTGAATGCTGCCTGTCTGGAGTGTTGCGGTGTGGGTATGGTGCGATCGCACTTGCTCCACCGCTCTAAAGCCCATGGTGTGCGCGAACCAATCTGTGGTGCGCTTAGCACTTGGAACGAAAAAATGAATGTGGTCAATGTCCATAAATGCAGAGATTCTCAGAACCGGCATGAGCTGGATTGCTAGACCCGACTTCACTATAAGATGTTTCCCTGCCCATGACCTGAGCCAGCGGATAGAATGCCGCTAATATCAATGAAGCCCATCGCAAGGATAAACAACAGGTGCTAGCAGCAGTTCTCCACGGCCAAGAAGATTTACGACTCGAAACCGTCGCTGACCCGACTCCTGACCCCGGTGAAGTCGTCATTCACGTCGATGTTGCCACCACCTGCGGCACAGATTTAAAAGTGTGGCGGCGGGGTGGTCATGCCAAGATGCTGCGTCCGCCAACGCTGTTTGGTCATGAAGCCGCAGGGCATATTGTGGCGATGGGTGATGGGGTGATGGGGTGGAAGATTGGCGATCGCGTTATTGCTAACAACTCAGCCCCCTGCATGGACTGCTGGTTTTGCCAGCGGCAGGAGTATTCCTTGTGCAGTGATCTCACTTTCAATAACGGCACTTTTGCTCAATATCAGAAAATTCCCGCTGCGATTGTGCAGCACAACCTGCTCCCGATTCCAGAAGGG
>JBAUJD010000839.1:0-2993 GCA_049683515.1 Thermosynechococcaceae cyanobacterium
AAGGACTGAACCAATTGAGGCACCACGACCGATCCGATTAAGATACACCCCATATATATTCCCAACAGCTTTAAGAGGCTGTAGCGGGGGCGAGACTTGGTCCAAAAACAGGTGCGGCCTGTGAGGAAAAGTGCGATCGCAAGCCCTCCCCAACTCAAGAGCGTGATCGCAGGCAGGCTGACATGAGAATCCGTATATCCGGCCCCAAACAGAACGCTTTTAGTCGAGTAGAGTAGCCCAAAGCGATCGAGCCATAACCCCGCCACTAGCACATACATCAGCCCTGCAAATAGACCGTACAAATGCTGTTGCTGGCGGGGCAAAAAACCAGGAAATCCTCCTTGACTAAAGCCATTGCCTGAGAGTAAATACACGAGCAAGACGCTAGCAAGGGTCACGAGCGCCACTCCCACCGCCCAAAAGCGCAGCAGCTCCAGCACCGGCAGCGCAAAGATATAAAACCCCACATCTTGACCAAAGATAGGATCACTCTGATTGAAGCGAGTGCTCTGAAAACAGGCTAAAACCTGCGTCCAATGGTTAGAAAAAATCACCCCCATCCCCAAACTCAGAACCAGGCTGGCCCCCACCAAGAAAACGTTAGGGTTCAGCAGCAGCAGCCCGCCCCCTGCCGCCACCAGTAATAACTGCCACGGCGCGGCCCCCCATTGCTTGAAGAGCAGGGTAATAACGGAAAAAGAGAATGGCTGTAGCGGCTGGGAGGTAGGGCTAGAGGGTTGCCAAAACGGTAGAGACGCCTGCACGGTCTGACTCAGGATGCAGATAATGAGCAAGCTCAGCCCGAATACGATGATCAAGTACTTCCCCAGCGCCCACAATGTCGTTCGCTGTGACGGTAGCGTGACCGGCTTGAGATATCGCCGCCGTCGAGCCAGGATAAGATTTATCCCTAGAATGCTGCCTGTGGCACCCAAGGCAAACACCCATAGTCCGGCTCGAAGCATGAGCTGAGTCATAAAAATACGTTGATAGCCCAGACTAGAAAACCAAAGAGACTCCGCCAGCACCTGACAGAAAATATCTGCAGCTACAATCAGGCCCAGACATAGCAACGCGACCCGAGCAATGCTTTGCCAGACTGGCACCGATAGGGCACGAGGATTGAGGGTTGACCAGAGATCACGACCCAGGGGAATACGAGGTATTTTCCAAGTCATAGGCTTGCACCCTTGGGATCCATACAGAAATAGGAATTAGTTTGATGTTACCGATTAACTTGACAGGTCTTGTCTCCTTTCTGCATCCTAAATGAGGATTCTATACTCCACCGATTAAGTTTTCAGGTAGTCTGAGGCAGGATCAATTAAATGATCTTGATAGACAGCGACGAATCTTATCGACTTTTTGAGTAACTTGCACAGGACTTTAAGATTATTGATGCAGCGCTACCTCATTGTGGCCGGTTTAGGATTAGTGCTGTTTCCCTGCTTAGGGAGGCCCGTTCTCAGTCAGCCCTCCACCGAGCCAGACCTATTTTTAAGTCCAGCAGAGCCATCTCCTGTCGAATCTCCGCCCCAGCCACCGGAGTTGCCCCAGCCACCAGAACAATCGGAGCCGCCGGAGTCTCCAGAGCCGCCGGATCAACCAACGCCATCACTAGCCCCTCCAGTCAACAAGACGAGCGATCAGCCCAGCAACCCACTACTCAAGCTCAACCCAAAGCCTGATCAATTCAACAGCCCGTCCCAAGCCCAGGATGTTGAGATCGATCTCACCCAGCCCATTGCTCTTCAGCAGGCTCAGGAGTTAGCCCAACGTAATAACTTAGATTTGCAGGTGGTGGAACTGCAGCTTCAACAAAGTCAAGCGAACCTCAAGCAGTCCAGAGCATCGCGTTTACCCACGGTCAGTGTGCAAGGCGATTTATCTCGAACAGACTCCTCTAGCTTTGACCTGACGCCCCGACCAATTACCACTAACGCAGGGGCGCAAAATGAAGTCATTGGTCAGACCACACAGCGACTTCAGCAACAGCAGGCTCTGAGTCTGCAAGAGCTGCAGCAGAGTATTCAGAATCTACAGCTTCAGCTCCAGCAAGGCTCTAACCAGCAACAATTAGTCTTTAGTCAGCAGTTGCAGGCACTGCAGCAGAATGCCAGTACCACGTTACCCTCTCCGTTTAGCATTACGCCCCTGAGTCCCCTCACCTCCTTTGCCAGTTCCGGCCAGGGTTCGACCGGGGGGAGCCTTTCCAACGCTGTCAGCGGCACCCTGGCGCTGACCTACAATATTTTTACCTCAGGAAGCCGTTCTAGCCAGATCCGGGCGGCGCGCGCTCAGGTGCGCTTAGCCGAGCTGACGCTGCAGGCCCAGCTTGAGCAGCTCCGTTTAGATGTTGCTAATGACTACTACAATCTACAAGAGACGACGGCCCTCATTGATGTCGCCCAATCAGCGGTGAACAACGCGACTCAAAGTCTCGAAGATGCCCAAGCCCTAGAGAGGGCAGGTCTCGGCACCTTTTTTGATGTTTTGCAGGCCCAGGTGAGTCTTGCCAGTGTTCAGCAAAATCTTGTTCAAGCCCAGTCCCTGGCCCAAGTCTCCCAGCGGCAGCTTGCTCAGCGTCTTAACGTTTCAGATACTGTGAGCCTGTCTGTCGCTAATCCCGTTGAAGCGGCAGGCCAGTGGCCGTTATCTCTCCCTCAAAGCATTCGGCTGGCCCTGCAGAATCGGCCTGAGCTAGACCAAATCATTCAGCAGCGACGCATTGCCCAACTGCAGCGCCGAGCGATTCTGGCGTCCGTGCGCCCCCAAGTCCAAGCCTTTGCCACCGTTGATTTTCAAGATGAATTAGACGATAGCGCTGCGGGGGCGTTTGGATACTCACTGGGCGCACAGGTGAACTGGAACTTCTTTGATGGCGGCTCCGCCAAGGCTCAGGCGGTTCAGCAGGATAAGGCGATCGCCCTTGCCGAAACACAGTTGGCGAGCACCAAAAACGCATTGCGCTTTCAGGGTGAGCAAGCCTACAG
>JBAUJD010000840.1:0-9676 GCA_049683515.1 Thermosynechococcaceae cyanobacterium
GCTTTATGGTGATGACGGGGGCCGGGGGCGGCATCATGGAAGCTGGCAATCAGGGGGCCGGACCAGGGCAGTCCTTTGGCTTAAATATTCAGCTTCCCTTTGAGCAGTGAGCTAATCCATTTATCGCAAATGATCCCAAACTGATTGACTTCAAATATTTTTTCATCCGTAAGCTCTTTTTTCTGCGGGAGACGGATGCGATCGCACTTTTTCCTGGCGGCTTTGGCACCCAAGATGAAGCCTTTGAATGTCTGACCCTCAGCCAAACCGGCAAATCATCGCCGATGCCGCTGGTCCTCATTGATAAACCAGGAGGATCCTATTGGTTAGAGTGGGATGCCTACATTCAAAAAAATCTTGCAGATCGTCACCTCATCAATCCCGAAGATCGGAACCTGTACACCATTACAGATGATCTCGAGACGGCCTGTTCTGCCATTTCTGACTTTTATCGAATGTTTCACTCAAGCCGATTTGTCGGTGCCCAGCTCGTGATCTGGCTCAATCAAGCCTTGACTGAGCTAGAGATGAGCACCCTCAACGAAAAATTCAGCGATATTCTGCTGTCAGGCCACATTCAACAGTATCTAGCAGGGAGCAAAGACGCCTATCCGCCAGAGACTCAGGCAGAAAGCGAAATGGCCCAGCTACCTCAGTTAGCGTTTCACTTTAATCAGCGCGACCACGGTCGCCTTTACCAAATGATTGCCGTCCTTAATCAAATGGGAAATGGGACAGAAGCCGTAAAACATCCTGAACGCAAGTAAGCAGAGCAAGCGCTCAGGTCGGCAGAGCCTCTAGGTATCGCTGGACGCCCTGCCCCATCTCTAGCAAATTGGGCGTTGTTCTCTGGACTAAAAAGTTTTCCACTACGCTGGCAACTTGTCCTCTGAGCAGTTCGGGAATCCCTTCTAACTGCTTAGGGTTGATGATCAGTTGGCCTCGGTTCTCAACAATGGTGCCGCTTCCCGCTTCAAGGAAGCGATTTTCGCCTGCACAGTGAACGGCCTTCGTAAACACATGGGTCTCAATCCGCCAAGCCAACGTAAAGGTCACTGGATCCCAAATGTTGTGTTCGGTCCAAGAGAGCATATCGTCGCTGAGAATACTGCGGGCAATAGCCGGAATCTCGCCACCCCCGTGCCAGTGGTTAATGCAAAAAAGCTGCCCTTGGACCTCGCGTCGGGACTTAATCTCAATATCGCGAACGTTGGGGAGGTAGGGGATCAGATTAAGGAGCTGATCTCGATAGGTCTCAAACACAAGAGATCGTGGAAAAGGGATGCGAGTATCGCATTCGATATTCAAGGTGTCTGTCCCCATGAGCGATGGGCCTATCGTCCTCTATTCGGTTACGGGCTGCAAGGGTTTACCCACAAATCAATACGCTATCTTAGAATGTAATCTTCTCTTTGCTGTTTTGCCGTCTATGTCCTCTCCGTCTAAGCACGCAACAAAACGGATGGGGTGTTTAGGAGGGCTCGTGGTGGCGCTGGTAGCGCTGGGTGCCATGGCACCCTCCCTGACGATTCAGGGAGTGCCCCTGACCATGGTGGTCAAATTTCTGCGCGATCGCCCTGCCCGTGACGCTTATTTCGCTAAAGATAAGCCGGGTCTGCATAATCGACTGCAGGAGCTTGGTATTGAAGATGAAATCAAAGAATTTTATCGACCCCAATTTTCAGACGAGAAGCAGCTCGATCAGCATATTCATCAAGTGTTTTATGACCTATCAGGCTATGTTGGCAAAGCCTACGTGCTTACAGATGACGGTACGCTCCGTTTAAGGAGCATTGGTTTTGAGGGCTGGGCTAAGCTCGCTCAACAGGCCGGCGTGATCACTGATTCTTACTATGGAGCCGATGGGATTGCCTATGTCGTCGGCATTGATGGCACCGTTGCCCCCTATGACACCATTGCTCTCCTCTATCCGCTCTCATGGCTACGGCAGCAAATTGAGATTCAACAGCGTTTACAAAGTAATTAACTGGCCCTAAGCCAAAAACATATTCAGCTCAGGAACCTCGACCCAGCAGCAATGCTGATGGGATTGATGGGCTAGATCCATGAGGAGTTGTGAATAGACCCCCTCTCGCAGTGACGGAGCCGTGCTCTGGCCCGATTGAATCCTCTTTGCCCAGTGTTCTATAACTCGTTGTGTAGGGGCAATGCGGCCATCTTCATAGGTGGTTTGAAATGCCAGAAAGTCAGGGATCTTAATTGCCTCTAGGGGAGCACCACTTTGACTCCCCTGTAACTCGAAGCCGTGGATGTAGTCGTTGGGGGTATTCATGCCCAGGACGAGGGTGCCGCGATCTCCATAGACTTCAAGCCAATGGCCTCGGCCAGCGTAGGTTGTGGCGCTAATGTTGACTTGACACAGGGTGCCGCTAACCAACTCTAGCGTCAGGAGACAGGTATCATCAGCATCCACCGGCTTCGCCTGCCCCGTTTGTGGATCAGGTCTTTGAGCAATGGTTGTGATCAGTTGAGCTGATAATCGCCGCACGGGGCCAAACAGCCAAGCAATATAGTCAAAGACGTGGGATCCCAAGGCCCCTAGGGAGCCACCCCCCAGCTCTTTACTGGCATGCCAGCTCCAAGGCCGGGTCGGATCTGCCCGCCCGCCCACAAGCCAGTCGATTTTGATCAGACGAGCGTTACCGACATAGTTTTGCTCTAGTAAGTGTTTAAGATGCATCCAAGCTGGGACAAATCGGAATTCAAAGTTGAGGGTGGCCTGCACCTGCTGCTGTTGAGCGAGGAGGTGCAGCGCTTTAGCCTCAGACGCTGTCAGGGTTGTGGGTTTCTCTAAGAAAAGATGCTTGCCCGCATTGAGGATGGTTTGCGCCATCTGATAATGCAAAAAGGGAGGGGTAGACAGACTGACCGCCTGCACGTCAGGCCGAGCCACAATCTCGGCGAGAGAATCAGCCGCATGGGGAATGGCGTGAGCTGATGCGATGTGTTGGGCTTTGGTTAAATCTCGGTTATAGACCGACACCAGTTGGGTCGCAGGCGTATTCTGAAACGCTGGGATATGAACCTTTTGACCAAAGCCGGTGCCAACCAAGGCAACACCAAGCAGAGCGTTAGAAGTCATCGCAATCAATTTCTAGGTGGGCTGAGCAGCGTCAGGGACTGCTTTCACCATAGGTACCATATTTCAGCCCTGATCTAGCGGCCTTAGGTGATCGCGGGATGAATGGCTGAGAGGCCTAGACCATCAAGGAACCTGCCGCCTAGGCGTCGGATCTCCCATTATCTATGGGACTCAGCATCTCAAGGACTTGTTGAGCGGGTACAGGTCTAGAGAATAGGTACCCCTGACCGTATTTACAGTCGAGCTGCTTAAGGCGTTGTTGCTGCTCAGTTGTTTCAATGCCCTCAGCGACAACATCCATGCCTAAATTCTGAGCCAGGGTGATGATGGCTTGGACAATGGCCGGTGTTTTGTGGGTTTCGGCCATGGCGCTAATAAAGGAGCGGTCTACCTTTAGGGTATCCACAGGGAACTGGTGCAGGTAGCTCAAGGATGAATAGCCCGTGCCAAAATCATCAATGCTGAGCTGAATGTTGCGATCGCTCAACTGTCTCAGAATGTCGGCGGCAGAGTCTGAGTTTTTCATAATGGCGCTTTCTGTGATCTCTAATTTCAGATAGCGTCCTTCTAGCCCTGTTTCGGCAAGAATCTGATCGATTTGGTCAATCAGATTGGGCTGAGAGAATTGTTTCACCGATAGGTTAATGCAGATATACATAGGAGCCTGGAGCCGTGGATGCTGTTGCCAGCTTTTCAGTTGTCGGCAGGCTTCTTGAAAGACCCAATAGCCAATGGGTACAATTAATCCCGTATCTTCGGCGATGGGGATAAAATCCCCTGGTGAGACTTGACCGCGTTCAGGATGTTGCCAGCGCACTAATGCTTCAAATCCCTGGATCTTACCTGTGGTGAGGGACACAATAGGTTGATAATGCAGCACAAACTCTTGGCGCTCAATGGCACGGTGCAGATCGGTCTCTAGGGATAAGCTGGTCTGGGCATCAGCGTGCATGCTGGGGTCGAAGATCTGGTAGTTGCTGCCGCCACTATCAAGGGCTTTGGCTCGATACATGGCGGTATCAGCGTCTCGCAAAATATCGACGGGGGTATGGTGGCCCCAGCCACTATGCACGATGCCAATACTGGCGGTAATAAAAAATTCATGGCCGTCACTTTGAAAGGGGGTGCTGAACGCCCTTTGAATCACGTTAGCCACGGTGGCTGCATCAGAGTGATGGTTGAGCTTTTCCAGTAGAATCGTAAATTCGTCCCCCCCCAGGCGCGCCAAGATCGCGTTGTCGTCAAGAATAGACTGGAGGCGCTCTGCAATAGCAACCAAAAATTGATCGCCCACAACATGTCCGAGGGAGTCGTTAATAATTTTGAAGCGATCGCAATCTAAAAATAGAACCGCAAACTCAAATTCAGGACACTGCCGGACTTTTTCGATAGCCGCTTCTAGCCGCTGCATGAGCAAGGTCCGATTCGGAAGATGCGTGAGCGGGTCATGCATCGCTCGGTAGCGTAACTGCTCTTGGGCCTGTTGGCGCTCGAAGACCTCTTGCTCAAGTTGTCGGGTGCGCCTTGCCACGCGACTTTCAAGATCGGCATTCAACTGGTGGACTTGCGCTTCTACGGCAGCGCGATCGCGCATCTCTTGCTGTAGCCGTAGATTTTGCCGCTCTAAGTCGTTCCGCAATCGGCCAATGGTGAGCTGATTCTCAATGCGAGCGAGCACTTCGGGCAACTGAAAGGGTTTTGTAATGTAGTCAACCCCTCCCACTGCAAAAGCTTTAACCTTATTGAGAGTATCTTCTAGAGCGCTAATAAAAATGACTGGAATATTCTGGGTGGCTGGATCTGTCTTTAATTGACGACACACTTCGTAGCCATCCATACCCACCATTTTGATATCGAGCAGAATCACATCGGGGCGTAGGTGTTTGACGCTAATCAGACTCATGGAACCATTCACTGCGCCGCGTACTTGATAGCCTTGTTGGGTGAGCGCTTCTGAGAGAACCTGAATATTGTTGGGCGTATCATCGACAATCAGCACTAGCCCTTTATCAGAGGCAGTATCGGCATCTGTGGAAGAATGAGTGATAGATTGCGTCAGACCCATGGTACTTAAGGAAGTTCTTTTCTTTAACTCGTTATTATATGGTGATCTTTTTTGAAACAGAACTGATGAGTAGATTTAAGACACTCACGCTTCCCTACATAAACATAGAGAAATGAATCGAATTCTGGTGAGGCAAGTATTCCCCAACGTTAGCCACAGAAAACAGACCATGAGCATTTTGCAACAAGCATCGGTTCCTCAAAAGTATTGCTCTTTATTAGTGTAATCTTTACAAGATAGAAAACAAACCGTATATGTACGCAGGGTCTATCTGGAACGTATTCACCGAAATGTCTTCAGCGGATTAGCAAGCACATCAAATACCTTTAAAACCAACCTCAAGATCCATGGTCTGTTGAACCTTGGCGTCTGCCTGGCGATTCGCGACAGCCTGTTGCGTTACACCGATCTGTTTGAGGACAACGCCTGCCATAATCACGCTGCCGCCAATGATCTGGGCCAGGGTCGGCACTTCACCTAGAAAACAACCCTGCAATACTTTGCCCCTGGGACAGCTCTAGCTTTCGCAAAATCTTGGGCTTAATCTTTTCTAGCTCTGCCTTAAGAAGCTGCTTGCTGGTCGTCGGGGATGCCACCGACAACGCCTGCCGAGACTGCTGCAGCCACTCTTGAAACCGATGGCGCTGATCGGGCGCAATAGAAAAGGTCCGCACGTTTGCCGGTTGCTCTGGATCTTCTGCCGCAAAAAACAAAAGCGGATAGTAGCCAGTCTGACTCAGCAATGTTGCTATTTTTTGGCCCCGAGCCTGCTTGAGATCTAAATAACAAGGTAACCAGCGAGCGCCCGCCTTACGGTCATAGAGCGTCGTAATCCATAGCACCATTGGGTGAGGCTGCATCGTGCAGAGAAATTGATTGTAGCGGGCGTTCAAAAGACGCTGTTGAATTTCATCCCGGGACAGCATCATCCAGAGGGCGACTGCGTCTTGGTGCTCAGAGTGCAATAGATTCGGAAATACAATCTCAGCAATGGGTTTATCGACAGGCCACTTTACATTCCAGCCTGCATCTTCAATAGACCAGAAAAGCTGCTGAGGATCGGGGACTTGGGGCGTTTGAGTTGATACTTCGACAGGCTCTGACGCTTCATGTTGTGGCTCGCGCTGTAGCGCTTCGGGAGGGGCAAACGCCTCAGAAATTGGTGGCTCTGACGGACTGGGCCGTTCTAGAGCCTGGAGAATATCTAAGATCTCAGCCATGTTCTGCGGACGATTGGCCGGTCCCTTCTCCAGGCACCCCATCACCAACTCAATGAGATCAGAGGACAGCTCCAAATCTGGAGCCGCTTCTGCAAAGGTTTTAGGTGGTTGCGATCGATGGGCTTTGTACCAGCTACCAATGGAATTTGTCGTGGGTTCAATGGGCATCTTGCCCGTTAAAACCTCAAACATGGTGATGCCTAGACTATAAATATCCGAGCGCCCATCGATTTCTTGTCCCTCAATTTGCTCAGGAGATGCGTAGGCTAGCGTCCCCATAAATGAACGGGTCTGAGTTCCTTCAGACTGATCGGATAAAAATTGTGCAATCCCGAAATCTAAGACCTTTGCCAGTTCACCCAAGGAAGGATCAGGGATAACAAAAACGTTGCTGGGCTTTATATCTCGGTGGATGACTTGATAAAGTCGGCCGTCAAGCTTAATGCCAGCATGAGCCGCCTGCAACCCTAGGCAAACCTGCCGCATCAGGTTAAGAAACCGAGGGACTGTCAGTGGCTTCGAGAGGATCAAGTCACTGAGGCTATCTCCCGCCTCCATATATTCCATGATATAGAACGGCACAGCTGATGCATTAACGCCGTAGTCAATTACCCGCACAATATGATTGCTGCGATGTCCTAGCTTTGCACCCGTGCGAGCCTCTTGAGCAAAACGATCTTTCATCTTGTCGTTCAGTAAAGCCTGAGATAGAAACTTTGCAGCCACAGGGACATCATCTAAGGTCTGATCCTCAGCAAGATAGACCCGCCCCATCGACCCTTGCCCCACCAACTTTGCAAGCCGATATCGATTGAGAAGGAGTTGCCCAATATTTGGATCTGCTTGAGCGGTCATTCTCTACTCTATTCACTAAGACTGTCTTTGATTGTAGCGTTAGGCTTTGCAAAGACACAGGCGACCTTAATGATTTCTCATCGATCAGATTCGATGATGCCCAGTGCGTAGACTCTTTCTTTGGCTATTGATGTTTAATACTGTGTCGTCTTTTTCAGGGCTGTGCTGGACTGTGACGTGAAGATTAGATCGAATTGTTTTGTATTCATTGCTACGGATGATGTTTCTGAAACTTCTTGAGCCGCAGTCGAGCCGATTAAATGGTCTTTTGGATGCTTATCTTGTTTGCCAGCCCTTAAAATTTTCTTGTTTAGATCACTCAGGAACAGGCGGCTCACTGTAATCCTTGCCAGTCGCCTCAGGGCGTCAAAACTCTGCAGCGTCCATGTCCTTTTGTCAGATAGCTCTGCTACAGTTAATCCTTGTCAGGGAAAGCACAAGATAATATTCTAATCTCAGGCATCAGTGGAGATGTGAAAAACACAGAACTATCCGCATTAAGCAGAAAAAACCCGACTTATTAGGGCATTGAATGCTTCCTTCTGGGTAATCAGAGGGCTAGTCAGCGGATGCAGCGCCAATGCTGCTCCTAACAGCTTCTGAGGTTTTTATACGGTTTAGCAAAGATGATGGGATGTTCCTGTTGTCGGGAAATACAACAAATATTGAGGGTTAAAGCAATGATGATGTAAGAACTTCAACATATAGACATCACTATCGGGGGCCAATTGATAGAGACATGAACATGAAATTTCAAGATATTTACCAGTATTTTCAAGACCCACCACCTATCTATCTCAGTAAAGAAGTAGCCGTCTGCTACATCTTGGCAACATTAACGGAACACGGAGACTCCTATGGCACAGCCTTAATCCAGCTAGTAGAAGCCAACCATTCGCTATATCGCCTTTCAGATACAGTGCTATATAGTGCCCTCAAATTCCTTGAGGAAGAGGGCGTCTTAAACGGCTACTGGCAGAAGGTCCAGGGACGAGGGCGACCTCGTCGGATGTACCAGATCAATGAACAAAAATTTGAAGAGGCTAAAAGCCTAGGACGTCTATGGCATAAGTATGTCGGCGATTCCGAAGCTTCTGTATCTAACCCTCAGCAACGACAGTCTAGCTAGATTTCAAGATCCCTTGAAGTGAGCGTTAGTTGCTCAGCCTCTGGGCTAATCTGCGGCGCGCTGGGTCTAGGCATAGTCGGCAAAAACTATCCCTGCAGTAATTCATCATACTGCAGGGATAAAAGCGGTTACCGTTCAGTTCAGGTGTGGTGTATCAAGCCTTTAAGCACTTAAAAACGATTAAGACTGAGCTGAAGAGACTGTTTGCGAATGAAGCGTCTGAGGTAGCTCCACATCGGGGAAAACCTTGACCTGATCACGGGGCAATGCGAGGCGTACCGTGGTGCCCACAGCGAGAGATTGATGAATCCCCGTTCGGGCGTGAAGTTCTTTTCCTGTGGCGGTTTGTAGGCAGTAGCGGTACTCTCGACCCAGAAATTGGCGATCGCGAATCACGGTCGTGGCCTTGGCATCAGCTTCAAGCTGGAGATCTTCTGGACGAACCATCAACAGTCCAGAGGTGGCTGACGTCTCCAGAGTCGCAGGAATCACAACATCTTCTAACTCTGTATGCCACTGGCTACCCTGACGGTGGACCAGTAAAAAGTTAGCCTGAGTGACGAACTCAGCGACAAACTTAGATTGAGGGCACTGATAAATATCTTCGGGTGTGCCCACCTGCTCCAGCCGTCCGGCCCGCATTACGGCTACCTGATCCGCCATCGCCATCGCCTCTTCTTGGTCATGGGTGACAAACACCGCCGACGTGCCTGCAGCCTTGAGGATATCTCGGAGTTCCTGGCGCAGCCGCAGCCGCACTTGAACATCTAAATTGCTGAGGGGTTCATCCAAGAGGACAAGACTGGGCTGTGGGGCCAGCGCCCGTGCTAAAGCAACGCGCTGCTGCTGCCCCCCTGATAGCTCGTGGGGATAGCGCTTTTCCATGCCCTGTAGACCGACCAAAGCCATGACCTCGCCCACTCGAAAGGCAATCTCTTTGGGGCGGCGGCGTTTAGCCTGAAGGCCAAACCCCACGTTATCGCCCACCGTAAGGTGCGGGAATAGGGCAAAATCCTGAAAGACCATGCCTACGGGACGATGTTCCGGTGCTACCCAGACTCCGCTGCCGCACACTTGGATGCCATTGAGCCATAGGCATCCATTCGCCTGCTCAAAACCAGCAATAATTCTCAGTAAGGTGGTCTTGCCGCACCCCGATGGCCCCAGCAGACCTAGGATATTCCCGGTGCTGAGGGTGAGGCTAATATGATCGACCGCAGGAGGAACTCTAGGGGCAAAAGACTTGGTAATCTCTTCGATCTGAAGGATTGAGAATGGCTCCATTTAAAGCAGATGGCGAATGT
>JBAUJD010000841.1:0-4517 GCA_049683515.1 Thermosynechococcaceae cyanobacterium
TGCCTAGGGTTGCGATCTCATACTGCCGATTGCTACGAAACCGCAGCACCGCTAAATCATTCTCAGCGAAACCCCCAAAGGCTTGGGCGTCATAGATTTTTCCATCAACGGTTTGGACCTGATAGGAGTCCCCGGTACGCAGCACATGCTCATTGGTAAGCACCGTATAGGTTTGCCCCTGATTACGGATCAAAATTCCAGAACTCCATTGCCCCCCTGTCAGAATTTTGACCGTTATTTTTCGTGCATGTTCCCGCAAAGCGGCTGCACTGCCACAAGGTGGAACCCCAGAGCACTGATGAGAGCGCAGAATCCCAAAGATGCCGTCAGTGGCATTTACCGAAGAGGGTTGGGCAGCACTCCAGCAGACACCGATCCAAACCGCGACGGCAAGCGTTGGCAGACGCATTAACATAATGTAGTGACTTTCTACCAGAGTCCGGTTGCGGGCGTTGTGGGTTGAGTCGTGCTTTTCGGCTGATTCACCGGAATAGCCGATGTCTCAGGCGGTACGACCGCAGACGCATCAACCGGGGCTTCGTTCAAGAACTCGTCCAACTTAATGTAAACCCGCTCAGAGGTCTCATTGAGTGGTCCTGATGCCCTCAGCCGAACATCCATGAGTCGCTGGAGGGTGCGACCCGGATTGCTGCCCGGTTTGAGGGTAAATAGAACGCCGCTACAGGCTCCTAGACGGGCTTTGGCGACACAAACCACATCTTGGCGATTGAGTCTGCCGGTGGTGAGATAATTGAGTTCACCAGTTTCGTAGTATTGCTGAAACTTGTCTGATACAATCTGGCATCGCTTCACAGATGAATAGCCAGAATTGCTGAAATAATCAGAACTCCATTTAATGACGGGCACCATACCCCGTGAGGTTCGGGCCATTGTTGAGGGCACGCCCCCACTTTGACCGCAAGAGAATAGCTGCTCAGCGGCAGTCGCAGGACCAGCGGTAAGGGTCGCTGCTGAAGTGAAGGTGATGGCAGAGACTGCCAAGATTGGCGCAAGCTTTGCTAGTTTCATGTCTGAATTTAAACCCCATCAACTACCGAATTGCTTTGATTATGACCATTATTGCATCTGTAAAATGCTTCCGCTATGGTTGACTTAGACTAGGAGCAAATGGTTCCGTCCTATTTGACCTTTTGTTTGACTAGCCTTGACCTATGGCGAGGCTAATACGAGGCAACTATGATTGCTCAATCTGATGTTAAAACCTATTCGGCTGAAGAGTACCTTGAGCTGGAGGTCAACTCGCAAGAGCGTCATGAGTATATTCAGGGTGAGATCGTCCTTATGACGGGGGGGACACCAGCGCATAATGAACTTGCGATTAATTTGGCTGCATTCCTAAAGTTTTCATTGCGAGGGCAAGCCTATCGCACTTTTGCCACCGATCAGCGTCTGTCGATTCCAGAGCGTGACTTGTATACGTATCCAGATGTAATGGTGACGCCAAAAGTTCTACAGCTTCAAAAGGGACGCCGGGATACGATTTGCAACCCTGTGATGATTGCGGAGGTGTTGTCTAATTCAACGCAGGGTTATGACCGGGGTGAAAAGTTTGCGGCCTATCGGACTTTGCCGACTTTGCAAGAATATGTACTCATTGATCAGTATCGGCTTCATGTTGAGCAGTATGTGAAGACAGACACGAATCAGTGGCTTTTTAGTGAATATGACCAGGGTGAAGCGGAGGTTTCGTTAGCTTCGTTGCCGTTTAGCATGACTTTGGCTGATTTGTATGAGGATATTTTGTTGGAAGTAGATGGAGAGTGAGTTGCAAAATCAGATCTATCGACCCAGTGCTGCCAGTTGCTGATAGTCAATCATTTGAATCTCGTCATGGCGATCGCGTTGAAGTGCGATCCATAAATCACGATCTTGCTGCATCCCCAGCCAAGCGCCAGCGGTCATGCCGATGCCTTTTTCTAGCCGAATCGCCATATCGGGGGTGACTGCAGCCTGCTGATTAACGAGCCGCGCTACTGTGGAATGAGACACGTCCAGTACTTTGGCAATATCTCGAACGCTGAGGCCGTAAGGCTCCATATAGATTTCTTTGAGTGATTCCCCAGGATGGGGGGGATTATGCATCAGCATCAGTGATAGTCCTCGTAGTCCAGAATGTATACGTCGCCATCGCGGAATTCAAACGTTAGCCGCCAGTTACCGCTGACCCAAATTGACCAGCGGTCTTTCTGATCTCCTTTCAGGGGGTGAAGCGCCCACTGTGTCGGTAGCGTTGAAAGATCTTCTACACGGTTTAAGAACTCCAGCCGGAAACGCAACGCCTTGGCGTGCTTGGGTTGAATTTTAGCGGTAGAACCCGTTTCGTAAAACTTTCGCAACCCTTTATGCCGGAATGACTTAATCATGCCCTTACTGTAACGCGTAGCGCTACAAGAGACAAAAATTCTAGCCCACGTTAGTGGGTTGAGACTTACTATGGCAACCTAGCTGCTGGCTTTGACATGGCATTAGTCTAGAGTTGCGATCGCAACTCCAGGCTCTTCTTTGAGGAGAGATCGTACCTTAAACTATTTTTCTGAGGGCAGCATGTCGGATGGGGCGAGCGGAGGTCTACCCAGCGCTAGCTCGTTGCTGATAGTCAATCATTTGAATCTTGTCATGGCGATCGCGTCACAGTGCGACTCATAAATCACGATCTTGCTGCACCCTGAGCCAAGCGCCAGCGGTCATGCTGATTAGACAAGTGCAATTATCCTTCAAACGGGATTCAGCTCAGCTCAACCCTCGCCCGGTGCTACGTTTAATTCAGCCCAGCGACCTACTGCCCTAGGATCGACTATCAATTGTTCCTCCAGGAAACACTTCAATGACGTTCTGATCGTCACCATCGCTTAGGGTTAACGTAAGGTTCTTGTCGGCCATGCCTCGACTGTCATAACAGAGGCTCCAGGCAGTAGTCAGGGCGGTGAGACTATTTTCTGTGACGGTCAATATTTCGACGTCATTATCTAAGGTTAAGTCTTCGTCTGCAAAACCTGGGTCTCTAGACCAATCAGCCGTGGCACTACAATTTTGTGCCCTTTCTATGACAAGTTGGTTCGCCGAGATAGGTCTAATGCGATAGGCAGAGGTTTGAGCCATTGCTTTGGCACGAATGAGCTTAAGGTTAGCGGTAATGCGGCTATTTGTATCGGTTAAGGGCTGAGATCCAAATTGGATGCTAGGGGCAGACATGGCGGCTAAAACGCCGACGATGGTGGTTACGGCGATAATCTCAATCAATGAAAAGCCTTGATCTGAATATTTGCGTGTTTGAAGGTATTGCTTGCGGACAAATGAAATAAGGCCTTTGTTGTGTTTGATAGTTTGCATGTGGGGTATGTTTAAAAACGTCAGAGAAGAGTACAACTATATTTAATGGTTGTTTAACTGACTGTCATTCCCTTGTTCCCTAAGCAATTAATCGCGTAAAAATTACTGAGAAATTGTTCTAGAAACACGGCACTTTTGCCTGTCGCAAAATTGCCCCCCTTGTAGCTAAAACTTATAGACAAAAATCAACCTTGTCCTGAAATATTTGTCTATCGATGTGGACTTTTCTGTATCTTCAGAGAGTCTTCAAGAAAATTAATGATTTTGCACTGACTCTCTGGTTTTTCATGAAATTCAGGCTTCAAAACTCCCTAAACAAGAAAACAGAAAATGATCAATATTTTTAAATATCCTCTTTAGGTTTGTTTTCTAGAAAAAAAATACAGACAATTTACGACAACATATAATTCATGATTAAAGGTTGAAATCTAGAGATGAAGTATGAGTGTATTTTGTTGCCAGTATTTGTGCCTCTCTTCTGATTTTAACTGAAATTAATTAGAAGTGCCAATATGTAGATTGCAAGTATACCTGTTGGCAATATTCTAATTCATAAAAGTACTAAAAAGACAATCTGATACACCAGTCTTATACCAATTCACTTATTTGGTGACCTGGATAAAAGCTCAAAAAGTTAGCCTGCCAATCATGCCTCGAATAATGTAGTTCATTTCTATGGGGAATTGGTATTAGGCGATCTTAGGGAAAAGTGCGCTGGAAACCTCGCAAGGCTTTCAGCGCACTTCAAAATCAGTTTAGACTGGTTAATTAAAATGTATATTTAGGCTGAAGATCGGAGATTGAAGCCAAAAGATTAGAAGACTTCATCGGTAGTAACGATGCAACCTTTGTCTGAGACTTAGCTGAAGCCCGGTTAAAGCTGCGTTGAAAAATCTCTTGCTGCAAGTATGTAGCCCGAGGAGACATAGGAGGCAATTTAGATGCCTCAGTAAAATCTTCATCAAAGCTCCAGTTTCGAGTGGGAGGTGCATAGATATTGCAGGTAGTCTCATTACGACTATTACAAAAAGCACCATTAACACGACGTGCTCTACCAAGAGTAATCATGGATCCTAAGTAAGTTAATGTATCTCCTTCCCACGATTCATGAAATCGAGGATAGTTATTCAATCCGCCTCCTGAGGAGCTTTCTCCTCCGTCTTGAC
>JBAUJD010000842.1:0-8079 GCA_049683515.1 Thermosynechococcaceae cyanobacterium
GGTTAAAAGTGATTTTCGGGTGGCCTATACCGAGAAACAACTCCCTAAGATTGGGGGTGAGGCGCAGTTTGAGGGAGCCGATCTAGCGATTCCTGAGAAGCTGATTTTTCAAAATGGGCGATCGCGCTCCCAGCGCCTCCAAAACACCGTCGGTCAGCTTAAATTTATTGAAAACACAGGTCTGACTCAATTTGAAGCCCGGGGCAACCTCGCCTCCGGTGGTCGCCTCCGCGCTAAAGGCCAAACGTCTTTAGACTTCAAAAAAATCAATCTGCTGCTGCTAGCAAACAATATTTCGGCTCCCATTTTAGATCGAGCATTCGAGCTACCCATTCAAATCGCAACGGGGCGGGTTGACGCGAACCTCAATATCCAGCTTCGCCCTGATGTGCAGCCCAATGTGAGAGGGGTAGCTCGTCTGCAAAAAATCGACGCCCAAATTACAGGACTGCCGCAACCCTTCTACAACGCCAACGGTTTTGTGCGCTTTCGGGGTGGCTTGACCACTGAACTCGACGGTATTACGGCCCGTTATGGACAGGTGCCCCTCCAGGCCAAGGGCATTATTGATGTTGATAAGGGCTACAACATCACGGCCCGAACGCCTCCCGTCGAGCTAAATACAGCCCTCAAGACTCTGGGGATCGGGCCTGAAACGCTCCCGTTTCCGCTGGCGGGTAAGGTGCGCGTGCCTGAGCTGCGCGTGACAGGGGCCATTACTGAACCCCTCATTTCAGGACAGGTGGCAACGTCTCAAGGCACTAAAATTGATCGGGTTCCCTTCAATCGCGTTAACGCTCGGTTCCGGCTAGCGCCGCCGCTACTGCAAATTAGTCAAATTGATGCCCGTCCCCAAGCCGGAGGCACCATCACCGGACAGGCTCGATACGACCTGACGCCTGGTTCAGCCATCGTCGCCAATCTAGATGCCAAGAACGTGCCCGGTGACACCGTGGCCCGTCTCTACGGCGCTTCCCCTGCAGGCATTACGGTGGGTCCAGTTTTTGCCCAAGTAAATCTATCCGGTCCCCCTGCCGATATTCGCACCACCGTCGATTTTCAGGCTCGACGCGGTACTTATCCCACCACCGGTACACTGCGGTTGCAGAGCGGCATCGTCGTTTTAGATAATATTGTCACGCAGGTTGCGAAGGGTACGGCACGAGTTAATGGCCTGCTCAAAGATCAAAGGCTACAGGCCAACGTCAAGCTGGCGGGTCTTGCTTTAAATACCTTCTCTAAAGATCTGCGCGGAGAGTTAGACGGCAGCGTGGCGCTATCGGGTCCATTGGCATCGCTGAGTGCCGAAACCATTCGCGCCACCGGCAATCTTCGTTTTTCGCAAGGGCTATCGCTAATCGAAGATCCGCTCAACACCCGGTTTGGCTGGAATGGTCGGCAGATTCTCGTCAAAGATGCCTCTGCTCCTGGCTTTAGAGCCAACGGGATTATTTCGGCCAAGCTAGACAGTGGCCCTGAAATTACCGGACTCGATCTCAATATTTTGGCCCGTGATTTTGACTTGCGATCGCTCACCGCCATTGCCCCCACCCCTGTTCCCGTCACCGGACGCGCCGACCTCGCTGGTCGCCTCACCGGAACCTTGGAGGATATCCGATTGCGGTCTGCGCTAACCCTCAAAGATTTAGCGGTGTCGCAGTTTGCCTTTGAATCAAGACTCAGCGGCAGGCTTAACTATGGTCAGGGTTTAGATCTTAATCTGCAGGGAAATCGCGATCGCATCCAGGTTGCCCTCGATTCCAACCTGCAGCCTCAGTCATTTTTAGTCCAGCGAGATGAAGCGATCGCCAAAGGCACCGCTCAAGGTGACACCCTGTTTGTGAACGTGCAGAAATTCCCGCTCACGGTCCTCGACGGTCAGGTCGCCCGCTTAGGCTTAGGTCGAGCTTCGGGTCTTGCTTCAGGCGACTTTCAGGCCAATCTAAAAACACAGTCTGTCATCGGCAGCATCGCCATCAGAGATCCCGGCCTAGGCAAACTCAAGGGCGATCAGTTTACCGGCGGCATTCGGTATGTCGGCGGCGTTGCCTCCCTCACAAACGGCAAGCTACTCAGTAAAGATAGCCAATATCTCGCTAATGCTCAATTCAAGCCCGGTGAAGTTCCCAGCTATTCTGGGCAACTGAAGATTATCCGAGGCCAAATTGGTGATGTAATCGCCGCCGCCCAGTCCATTGGCAGCGGAACATTATCAACGGGAGAAGGCTCACCCACCGCTAGAGCCGGGACCGCTGCAGACTTACAGACTGAGACCGTCGGGTTACCCGAAGCTCCGTTATTCGCCCAGCTTCAGCGCTTGGTCGAAGTTGAACAGATCTTGGCCCAGCAGAAAGCAAAGGAAGAAGCGGCCCCCACCTCATACGATATTGCCGATTTAGAGGGGCAATTTGGTGGGCAAATTAGCGTCTCTGGCTCTGGTCTTGACGTTAATGGAGCCTTTGATCTAAACGGCAGCAACTTTCAGCTTAATAACTATCAAATTGAGCAAGTGGTTGTTGCCGGAGGCATTCAAGACGGAACCGTGCGATTTGATCCGCTGAAGCTGGCATCGGGAGATCGCCAAGCCGTCTTTGTCGGTCGTATTGGCCTAGAAGAGGCGAACGGCGAACTGGTGGCGAGCAACATTGCTCTAGACCCCCTCAATGAATTTGTGACGCTACCTTCCCCCATCTCTGGAAATCTCAACGGCAAAGTTATGCTGTCGGGCAGTATCTTCGACCCTCAAGCTCAGGGAATGCTGAGCCTTGCCAACGCCAAGCTGGGCGATCAGCCCATTTCTCAGGCCGATGCCAGTTTTAACTATAAAGAGGCGACCCTACGGTTCGACAGTAACGCCTATCTCAACAATCCAGAACCGATTCAGGTTTCGGGGCGTATTCCCTACCCACTCCCCTTTGCCTTTGCAATTCCCGACAGTGACGAGATTGAAATCAATGCCAAGCTTAAAGACGAGGGGCTAGCCCTGATTAGCTTAGCCACCGATCAGGTGGCCTGGGTTGATGGTCAAGGCGACGTTGATCTTCAGATTCGCGGCACCCTTGAGCAGCCCGTCCTCAACGGAACGGTCGCCCTCAATAATGCCACCTTGCAGCCTGAAATTTTAAAAGACCCGCTGCGCAATGTCACGGGTACCCTGCAGTTTGACCGCAATATTGTCACCGTTCCGAGCATTAAGGGCACTTACAACGAAGGTGAAGTCCTCGCATCAGGAAGTCTCCCGATTTTTGAGGCGTCAGCAACACCCCAGCCCTTAACCGTCACCCTTAACAACCTTGATGTTGCCGTAAAAGACTTATATGAAGGCGGCGTTACGGGGCAAGTCCTAATCACCGGCGCTGCAGTGGAGCCTGTGATTGGCGGCAATGTTCAGTTAGGTAACGGCCAAGTGTTCTTGACCAAAGCGACGGGTGGCTCGTCAGAGCCAGAAGGCTCGCAAGCTCCCCTTGAGGATGAGCAGGCAACCAAGGCGACTGTTTCTAGCGGCGTGCGTAGCTACGTTCCTATTTCAGAACTCGTGAGCGAAGATCGCCCCATACGGCTTAATAATCTAGAGCTACAGCTCGAAGACAATGTACGCATTACGCAAGCGCCCATCCTTAGCTTTGTCGCGACGGGCAAACTGTTGGTAGACGGTCCTGCCAATGCTCCCTTGGTGGACGGTAAAATTCGGTTTCGCAAAGGCTCCATCAACCTGATCACGTCGCGATTCAATGTGGACCCCCGGCAGGATAGCTTTGCTGAATTTGACCCCGCCTTTGGCTTAGACCCTTACCTCAATATTGCGATGCGAACCACTGTCACAGAAGTGACCCAGGCCCGAGCCACCTCACTGAACGAAGCTGAAGAGGTGCCCGCATCGTCTCTGGGGTCTTTCCAGTCGGTGCGCGTCCGTGCGGTGGTCGATGGACGGGCCAGCCAACTTGTTAGCAATTTCAAAGATGTTGTTGAAGTGACCAGCTCTCCACAACGCTCTGAGGGTGAAATTATTGCGCTATTGGGGGGCGGCGTCTCAAAATCAATTCAAGAGGGGCAGGCTCAGCAAGCGGCTGTCAACCTAGCGAGCTCAGCCGCCTTCACCGAAGTTCAGGGGTTATTCGATGGCCTATTGGGGAGCCGTGCCACGTTTAGAGTCTTTCCTGCCTTGCTGCCCAACAGCAACGGAAGTGAGGCGTCGGTCTTGTCTCTCGGCGCAGAATTTGGCTATGCGGTGACCGATAAATTCTCTGTTTCGGTGACGCAGGTGCTAACGGGCGTCAATGAACCCACTCTTTTCAACTTGTCCTACGACATTAACCGCAACTTAAGTGCGCGAACCTCAATTAATGCTAATGGCGAAGCGGTGGGGATCTTAGAATACCGACTCCGATTTTGAGGGCGCTGTTACTGTTTCGCTAGATCTTGTTGGTCAACAGCGAGAGTAGTAGTCTTCCGTTGTGCACGACCAAGATCTGTCATAACTAGAGAGTTGAATCATCCGTAGGGCCGCATCAGGGTAATGAATCGTCTTCAAGCAAGGCAAGTCTTGCCTCTCCTATTGGCAGGCTTGCTGATCGCCGCGTCTTGGTGGGGTGTCTATTCTGCTCAACGCGGATTAGTCAACCGGCATTTTGTGGTGGAGGGCGTCCCGATGCAAGTGGTTGCACCGCAGCAGAATGGGCCACATCCCGGCGTTCTGATTGCCCACGGCTTTTCCGGCTCGAAACAGCTCATGCTGGGATATGCCCAGGTGCTCGCCCGCAATGGCTACAGCACGCTGCTGTGGGATTTGCCGGGACATGGTGCCAATGCTCAGCCCTTTGTCTATGAGAATCTGCAGCATAGTTTTGATGTCGCGCTGTCTGCGCTGCAGCAACAGCCTAATGTTGACCTCGATCGATTAGCAGCAGTGGGGCATTCGATGGGGGGCGGTGTGGTTCTCAAGGGTGGTATTGAGCACGGCGATGTTTTAGATGCGATCGTGGCGATTTCATCCACCGATGCACCTGTCACGCCAGGGCTGCCTAAAAACTTAAATCTGCAGATCGGAGAATGGGAAACCTATTTGCTCAAGTACGCCCAACAGCTTTTGATCCAAGCCGGGGGTGCCAATCCTGATTTATCGGAGGGGAGGGGACGACTGCTGCAGGTTATTCCTGCGGTGGAACATGCCACTATTTTGTTTAGCGATGTGAGCCATCAAGCGACCCTTAACTGGCTCAATCAATCCTTTGATCTAACATCGGTGAGTCCTTACAAAGACCGCCGTATTGCTTGGTATGGCTTGCATCTACTGGGATGGATCATTGTGGCGGCGGTCTTACTCCCGTTATGGGGGGCGATCGCCTTCAGATCTAAGCGACCCCTTCGCGCGTGGATAGGGCTGCTCCTATCGCCAATGATTGCTGTGTCTCTGCTCAAGATTATGAGTCTACAGACTCCCATTGATGCCGTCGGCGGTCTCTTAATTGGGGGTGCATTAGGCGTTTGGATGTTGCTGGCAGGACTAACGTGGCTAGGGATAATGATGGGGCGATCGCTTCCTACCATTCCGCGACCTACTCGCTCTGAGGTGAGAATAGGTGCGATCGGCTGTGCAATGCTGTGGATGGGCCTAGGAGGCATTTCGCAATGGGTATGGCTGCCTTGGTTTTTGGTACCTAGCCGATTGCTGTTATGGCTGATGATTACCGTTGCTTGCATTCCTTGGTTTTTAGCCTCTGGACTGGCTCAAGATAACGGAACACTCGGTCAGCGCCTGGGTTGGTGGTTCAGTCAAAGTCTCATCTTAGTTCTGGGTTTAACAGGAACCATCGTACTGCTACCCTCACTAGGATTTCTGGGCATTATGCTGCCGGTTTTCCCGGTGTTGATTGCGCTCTTTTCACTCATTGCCGCTAAGGTCGCCTCACCTTGGAGCTATTGTCTGGCCTGTGCCCCAATCTTTAGCTGGCTAATGGTGACGCCGTTCCCATTGGTGTAAATCAATCTGAAATACTGTGCTCAAATCTACAAACAATGAATGAGATCGCTCCTCACAGTACAGCAAAGAAGCCTTTGATCCCAAGCTTTGTCTTGCCTTGCTGAAATATCCTATTTTGGATTCAGAGTAGAATTCGTAAGCCCGTGATGAGGATTGAACTCATGACCTCACCCTTACCAAGGGTGTGCTCTACCACTGAGCCACACGGGCAGTGTTGAAGACATGGGCCGGGCTGGATTTGAACCAGCGTAGGCGTAGCCAGCGGATTTACAGTCCGCCCCCATTAACCACTCGGGCACCGACCCACGTTGTCGCTCAACAGTCGTTAATCTTATCACAACAATTTGCAGGCATCCAGCTTCTTGATTTCGATTCTCATATCCACCGCCCCCAATAGGTGAATCTATTCACCATGCTGAGAGCAATCTAAGACATCGGACCATCAGGCACCTCAACGAGACTGCTGGAATTAAGTTAGGATGTTAAGGAACATTGAGCATTTTTGCTTTTAATGTAAAGTATTTCTTTAATTAGGACGCAAGCTTGCATACCTATGCAGTGTATTATCAACCGCCGCGCCGAATTTTCAGCTAGCCACCGCTACTGGTTGCCTGAGCTGTCAGAATTGGGTAATTTGCAAAAGTTTGGTCGGGGCAGCCAGTTCCCTGGGCATGGGCATAACTATGTTCTCTATGTCTCCATGCTCGGCGACCTTGATGAATATGGCATGGTGTTAAACCTATCTGACGTAAAAAAGGTCATTGCTCAAGAGGTCACAGACCATCTTGACTATGCCTTTCTCAATGAAGTTTGGCCTGAATTTAAGCAGACTCTGCCGACAACGGAACATCTTGCTAAGGTCATCTGGCAGCGACTCGCCCCCCATCTGCCGCTGGTAAAAATTCAACTTTTTGAACATCCCAAACTCTGGGCGACCTATGAAGGATCTGATATGGAAGCAACTCTCACTGTTGGTACTCACTTCAGCGCGGCCCATCGTCTAGCGCTCCCGGAGTTGAGTTTTGAAGAAAACAGCGAAATTTACGGCAAGTGCGCCCGCCCCAATGGGCACGGCCATAATTATCACCTAGAAGTCACGGTCTCTGGCGACGTTGATGCAAAAACCGGCATGATCGTAGACTTAGTCGCCCTTGAAAAGGTGGTTGATGAGGTGGTGATCGAACCCTTTGACCACACCTTTCTCAATAAAGATATTCCCTACTTTGAAGTGGTGGTGCCGACGGCAGAGAATATCGCAGTGCATATCTCTCATCTGCTGCAGGAACCGATTCAAGCATTAGGGGCAACACTACATCGAATTAAGTTGATTGAAAGTCCTAACAATTCCTGTGAAATTTTGTGCTCAATGCTCTCTGGGCCTACTGCCGTTGCAAAAAATGAGGCAGTGCTGGCAGCTTCTTAGCCAGATCAGTATCGGTCGTCGGCTTCTTTTGTCGGCCTGTGGGACGACCTTCGCTTAACTAAGCGTAAGCCCCCCACAGGATAATTCACGGTCTTATCCTTTAACAGCACTGCCCAAGTTCTTCAGCAGCCCTTGAAGGCTCTCAACCACTTTGCCAGAATCAGGCTTTTCTCCACTGAGAGAGGCTTGAATGTTGGTGACATCTTCGCTGATGGCTGAGTACTGTGGGTTGTCTTTCATCGTTTCGCCAACGGTCTTCCAAGACTCTTGGACTTTGGTGAAGTCTTCTTTTGCCTTGCTGAAGTCCCCTGCCTGTACAGAGGCGATGGTTGTGGTGACACCATCCTTCATATTATTGATGCCTGTTAGCATTGTCGCTTTATCAGTGGCGTCTGTTGCGGTGTCTTTGACTTTGTCTGCGGCGTCAGTGGCGGTATCTTTGGCTTGATCTACTGCTTCCCCTGCGGTGTCTTTAGCTTGGTCCGCAGCATTTTCTGCTTGCTGACAACTTGTGAGGGGAAGCAGGGTCAGCATGGCGATGGTTAAAAGCGTTGTGAGTCTCAGCATAATTATTGAATATTTTTAGTGGCTTGGACGCTACAGATAATATCATCGAACATTGACAAATATATTATGATGCCTGTTTCTCGGTGATTTTGGGAGCTGTTCGCTGTTC
>JBAUJD010000843.1:0-2178 GCA_049683515.1 Thermosynechococcaceae cyanobacterium
GAACCACACTGGGCCGTACCATGCCTTCAAAGGTTAACTGGGCTTGCTCACGATTGATTCTGACAAGCTGGTAGGCGCGCTTTTTGAGGTAACCCTCCATTTGATCGAGAATAATCTCTTCTGAAGCGGGTGCCATCAAGGTCACTTCTTCGGTGCGATCTTTGAATGAGGCTCGGATAAAGAAGAATAAACCGATCAGCAACAGAAGTGTAATAAAGAAGATGGATGGGAGGTTAAGCGTGCGAATCATGGTTCTGGTCGGGCTATTGCCAAAGAGGTTGTGGGTCGCAAAGGCGGGACTGTTCCACCATACGAGCCATGAAAATTCTAACCTGTTCAGCCTCTGCCATCATTGAACCGCATTCTCAAAGCAGGGAACGAATGATTGTGGCACGTCAGAGCAAGTGTGCCACAATACAAAAAGAGTGGCAAGCAACGAGGAGATTCCAGTGATGACTTCGGTTTCTACTGAGATTAGATTAGGTGAGCAAGGACGGCTTGTGATTCCTGCCCATATTCGGCGCAGGATGAATCTAGAGCCTGGTGAAACCTTGGTTGCTCGGATTGATCGAGATCAATTGGTTCTAGAGAAGCGTGAAGCTGTTGTGAAACGCCTACAGTCTCGGTTTGCAGGCGTTGCGGTAGAAGTCAGTCTTGTCGATGAGCTGATTGCAGAGCGCCGTATTGAAGCGAGTCATGAGTGACTATGTGTTGGATGCTTCAGCTCTGTTGGCTTTTCTCCATCAAGAAGCAGGAGCCGAACAAGTTCAGGCTATTCTTGAGAAGGCTATTATGTCTGCGGTGAACTGGTCAGAGGTTTATAAAAAGGCAATTGAGCAACAGATTGAAACAGAGGGTCTGAGAGCAGACGTAGAGGCTTTGGGGGTCAAAATTATTCCCTTTACTCCACAGCAGGCAGAGCAAGCGGCAAGGCTTTGGCGACCGACAAAATCAATGGGGCTTTCTCTAGGAGATCGCGCCTGCTTGGCGGTCGCCCTAGAAAAGACTGCGATCGCCCTCACTGCTGATCGGGTTTGGAGCCAGCTAGAGTTAGATATCCAGATAGAGTTAATTCGTTAGGAGCAGCTTCTCGGTTGCGCCTCAAAGTTCCGCTAGGCAGTTAGAATCGAGCCACTGTCTTAACGTCCCCTGAGATATTTAATGATTAAGGATCGCCAGCTTTATACTCTCATTCTCAGTATTTTGTCCGTGCTGGTGGCGGGGATGATTACCCTCCAGCTTGTTAGTAGCTGGACTCAGCCCCAGGCCCAAAGCCAGCTCAATCTCTACGAAAGCGATCTGCTGCTGCAGGCGTCAGCTTGGCAAGAGACGAATCCTCAGCCCGGATCATCACCGCTGCTTGAGAACCTGTGGGGTGATAGCGATCCGGTGGAGCAGGCGCTCAAAAATTACCGCAAAATTAGGGAGTCTTCTTCATCTCAGGTCACGTCAAAAGCCAACGGGGCTGAGGGGGCGTTTATTGATGAACTTGATTTGCGCCTAGGGTTGCTTTATGCCCGTCATGATCAGGTGGATGATGCGATCGCAACCTGGACTCACCTCATCAACGCACCACAATCGACAGAGAGTACTCAGCGTATCAAAACCGCCGCCGTGCTCAGTGACCTGTGGAGTGAGTCTCCTCAGATTTTGCCCCAGGCCGAAGCACAACTACAGAGTCAGCTCAAGGGCTGGTTTCGCTATCAGGGACTGGTACAGCTCGATCAGCTTCAGCAACGGCAAGATGATCTGACAGCGCTGCAGATTCAAGAACATACCGAGGCAGAGGCGGCCTTAACCCGCCTCATCGCGGTTCAGGTTCTACCTGCCTTTGGGGGCATTATTGGTCTTGGGATTTTAGTCGTTTGGCTGGTGCAAGCCGTGGTCAAAAAACGACAGGAATCAGGCGAGGAGTCAATCGCTCTGGAGGGTGCAGCTTCTTCTGTTAACGATGGCGATACCGACCAGGATGTCGCTAACCTCAGTACTGCTAACCCCGGTCATGGCTTAGCGGCATCGATAAGCTGGCCGATCACCACCATTTGGCAGGTGATGGTGGTGTGGTTTACAGCCTTCTTTTGCGTCAGCTTTATTGTGCCCGTGGTGCTTTACGGTATTGGTGCAAAGCCAGAGACCTTTGGCGCGCGCGGACAAGCGTATTTAGCTCTAGTCCAATAC
>JBAUJD010000844.1:0-3256 GCA_049683515.1 Thermosynechococcaceae cyanobacterium
GCGTTTCCCATCGCACTCACTATCTTTGCTGTCATTGCAATCATCTGGTTTCTCAAGAGCTTTCTCCGCATCTGTAACCCCAATGAAATTTTGATTCTTTCTGGGCGTAAACAGCGCAATAAAGATGGGCAAATGGTGGGCTATCGCGTCATCTTCGGTGGCCGGGTCATTTCGGTTCCGATTATCGAGACGGTCAAGAAGATGGATGTGACGACGATGCCGGTCCCGGTGGAGGTTAAGAATGCCTACTCTAAGGGGGGGACGCCGCTAGATATTCAGGCTATTGCAAATGTGAAAATCTCTAGTGATCATAACGTCGTCGGTAATGCCATTGAACGCTTTTTAGATCGCGATCGCGCCGAGATTTCCCGAGTCGCTAGAGAAACCCTTGAAGGTAACCTGCGGGGCGTTGTCGCGCTTTTGACACCAGAACAAATCAACGAAGATCGTTTAGAGTTTGCCGAACGCATTGCCCAAGATGTTTCCCGCGATCTTTCCAAGCTAGGGCTGCAGTTGGACACCCTTAAGATTCAAAGTGTCTCTGATGAAATGGACTACCTCAGCTCCATTGGTCGCAGCCGGATTGCCCAGATTGTCCGCGATGCTGAGATTGCAGAATCTGACGCAATGGGTGAAGCCGATCGCATCGAAGCCCAGTTCCAGCAGCAGGCAGAAGTGGCAAAGACAGAGGCACTCTCTATTATTCAGCAAAAGCAAAACGAACTTCGCAAGATTAAGGCTGAGCTAGAACAGGAAGCGAAGTCGGCAGAGGAGCGGACCACTGCGGCAGCCAAAGAAGCGAAAGCAAGAGCTGAGCAGCAGCTCCAGGCCATGCGTGCTGATTTAGAGCGTCTGCGTTTAGAGGCCGATGAAGTGCTACCCGCCGAAGCACGGCGTCAGGCCCAAGAGCTGATGGCAAAAGGTTCTGCTGCTGAGCTAGCTGAAAACGCGAAGGCGGCTGCGGAAGTCAACGATCTGTTCTCGCAGGTCTGGGAAGCAACAGGCACAGACGCCTCAGAGGTGTTCTTGATTCAGCAAATTGAGATGGTGCTTAAGCAAGCGGCGCAGATTCCGCAGCGGGTCAAGCTGAAGCGCGTCAACGTCATTGATAACGGCGATGGCAAATCCATTGCCAGCCTTGCCAACGCCTACCCCGAAATTGTGCGGCAGTTCTTAGATCGCGTCGATCAGACCCTGGGAATTAATGTCACTGGAACCCTCAACCGCAGTCGTAAAGGAGATGCTGAGTAATGGAAGCCGTAATTGCCATACTGGTCTTATTAAGTGCAGGAACGGGTGCCGGGGCACTGGTCATTCGCAATCTCTACTACATCTGCCAGCCTAGTGAAGTTCTCATTTTTGCCGGGAGTTCTCGCACTTCCGCCGATGGACGACGGGTGGGCTATCGCTTGGTAAAGGGGGGCAGCAGCATTCGAGTGCCTCTACTAGAACGGGCGCTGCGAATGGATTTGACCAACATGATCATTGAACTGCGCGTTTCAAATGCTTATTCAAAAGGCGGCATCCCGCTCAAGGTGGACGGGGTTGCCAACATTAAAATTGCCGGGGAAGAACCCACAATCCACAACGCCATTGAGCGTTTGTTGGGTAAAACCCGCACTGAAATTGAGCAAATCGCCAAAGAAACCCTAGAGGGTAATTTGCGGGGCGTTTTAGCCAGTCTGACACCGGAGCAGGTTAATGAAGATAAACTGGCCTTTGCTAAAAGCCTCCTAGAAGAAGCTGAAGATGACCTAGAGCAGTTGGGTCTAGTGCTCGATACACTCCAAATTCAGAATATTTCTGATGATGTGCGCTTTCTGGATTCCATCGGTCGTAAACAGCAGGCCGATCTACAGCGCGACGCCCGTATCTCAGAAGCAGAAACCCAGGCTGAATCAGCAATTCGTACCGCTGAGAACGAGAGAATTACGGCACTAAAGCGCCTTGACCGCGATATCGGTGTGGCTCGTGCTGAAGCCGAGCGCCGCATTAAAGATGCCCTCACCAAGCGAGGGGCTGTGGTTGCTGAAGTAGAAGCAGAAGTGGCCTCTGAATTGGTGCGAATTCAATCTGAAGTGCCCGTTCAGCAGGAACGCATTAAGCAGGTGACCCAGCAGCTTCAGGCTGACGTGGTGGCCCCGGCAGAGGCGGCTTGCAAACGTGCGATCGCACAGGCCAGAGGTAACGCCTCTCAAATTATCGAAGATGGCAAAGCCCAGGCTGAAGGTACCCAAAGGCTCGCAGAATCTTGGCAAACCGCCGGGTCTGCCGCCCGTGATATTTTCTTGCTGCAAAAGCTAGAGGTGTTACTCACAACCCTGGCCTCCACGGTACCGGAGATCGAGATTGAGAATGTCACGGTGGTGGATACCACCAGCGGCGGAACCGCCACCAAAGCGGCTGCTTTTATTGAGCAGATCCGTCACACCACCGGCATTGATGTCGCGGGCGCGGTGCAGAGCATGGCTGGCACAAGACCCACAACGGCCCTCAATCCCCAGGCTCAGCTCTCTGAGCAAGATTTCTTGGCGCTTCGGGAAGATGTGCAGAGCATCCTTGATCGCGTCTCTGAAGCGAAACTGGGTAACGTGCAGGCAGAGCGCTCGGTAGAGGTTGCTATTAAAACTGATGCATCCCTTCAAGATCGTCTCAAGCGAGCGGTCCAAGCGGGCGGAGATGCTGCGGTGGAAGCCCTCTTTGAGCATCCTGTGATTAACATTCCTAATCGAATTATTGAAGCTTGGGTTCGTGAAAACGGATGAAGAAAGACGCAGCCTACTTGCGCCAAAAGAAGCAGAATGGTCAAAAAATTATCTCCCTCACTTGCTATGACTACCCCACTGCGGTTTTAGAAGATCGCGCCGGGGTGGATCTAATTATTGTGGGAGATAGCGTTGGCACCAATGTTTTAGGTTACGCCAGCGAACAAGAAGTCACCCTAGCAGACATTGCTCACCATTTACGAGCGGTCTGCCGGGGAGCCAAGTCACCCTATATTCTGGCCGATTTACCCTTTGGCACCTATGAAACACCACCGCAGGCACTTGAAAACGCCCAGCACTTGATGGAGCAGGGAGCTGACATTGTAAAACTGGAGGGGATGAAAGCTGAAGTTGTTCAGCATTTAATCGCTCACGACATCCCGCTCTGTGGTCATTTGGGGTTGCTGCCCCAAACCCACCTCAAGAAAGCGGTGCAGGGTAAACACTTTGAGCAGGCTAAAATATTGCTTGAAGATGCCCTGCATTTAGAA
>JBAUJD010000845.1:0-3601 GCA_049683515.1 Thermosynechococcaceae cyanobacterium
GTATCGGCATTCTGAGCGATCTCTACGACGGCGATGCCCGCACAAAAATGTTGGGCTACGTCACCAGTGCCCTAGCCACGGCCACGGTGATCTTTCCTGTACTGGGGGGCTGGGCGGGGAATGTTCACTGGCAATATGCCTTCTGTCTCTATGGAGTGGCGGTGCCCGTTGCCCTTGCGGCCTTTTTCGTTCTGCGGCGACACCCCGCCAGCGCAACGCCGGCGGTTGATCTCAGTCAAGCGGATGGCATTGGTCAATATCTACGTCAGTCTCGGGTTCAGGTGCTATTGCTGGGATTGGCCTTGACCTCGGCCCTATTTTACGTGGTGGTGGTCTATGCCCCCCTCTATCTCAAGGAAGCGATTGGTGCGACTCCCATTTTGAATGGGGGCGTTCTCGCGGCACGATCTGTGGGGGCCGCCGTTGTCTCTGCCGTAGGGGCCAGTCACCTAGCCAAAAAGATTGGGGCCAATCGCACCATTGCGGTGGGGTTTGTGCTGATGGCGGCGTCGCTGATGCTCATTCCCAATCTCCAGCAGCCTCTGATGATTGTTTTAGCGGCTCTCCCCTTCGGGATTGGCTTCGGTTTGGTGATGCCTAATCTTTATAGTGCGCTTTCTGAGGTGGCTTCCCAGTCTCAGCGCACAGGTGTTTTAGCCATTGGTACCGGTGTTTCTTCTTTCGGTCAGTTTGTTTCGCCAGCGATTTTCGGGCCGCTCTGGCGATTCACCGGCTCCGGTGTGTTTGTGGTGGCGGCGGCACTGGCGATCGCAATTAGTGTACTGAGCCTCTCGCGCCGCTCCCTGTAATCTTTGGTTATGATTTTCAGTCACTGGGCGGTGTGGGTTCTGCCATAGCAGGGCGACGAAAGAGTAGTCGTTTACCCGCAAATCCTAGTAAGAATAGGCCGACAAAGTAGGGACTAAAGGCCAATAGCCAAATCCCTAAAGACATCAGACCCACCGTTAAACCTTGCACGGCACGGCTGGCATGAACCCATGACTGACCCAGCGTCTCGCCTAGCGGGGGCTGGCGATTGGGGGATGCGATCGCATCTTCTAAGGTCAATTGCACCGTTGAATAGGCCACCCGATTTTGAAGCTGCTGCAGTTGAGCATCAATTTGCTCAATGGAGGCCCGAATTTTACTGAGTTCTTGAGAGACTTTGAGGACATCGGCGACAGAACCCGAGCGGTCTAGAATTTTGAGCACCTGCTCTTCAGACCGACGCAGGTTTCGCAGTCGAGCCTGCAGATCAACAAGCTGAGTGGAAACATCTTCAGCTCGAATAGACCGACTTTGGACTGTGCCTAACTCAGCTAATCGCTCTAGGGTTACATCCAGCTTCGCCTGCGGTATTCGTAGCTCCATCGAAGCTGTTTGTTGCTGGCCTGGATCCTGTGGAACCCGATCCTGTAGGCCTAAAATGTCGCCCTGCTGTGCTTTAACCACTTGAGAGACAGATTTAATAGCCTCGGTGACAGTCTCAACCTGAAGCACCATTTCCGCCGTTTTAATAAGCTGCGGCTGCTGGCGAGGGGCTGTTTCACCAGAACTTTGGTCGGTAGCTTTATTCTGCGTGGAGCCATCGGCTTCGGCCACCAATGCCTCTGGAGCTTGTGCCTGCGTTTCTGGCGCAGATGACGAATTCAAGTCACCCGGTGCTGCAGAGCAGCTCACCAGCATCATACTGCCGAGTAATGGCCCCATCAGGAGCGCTGCAGGTGCTTTTACCAAAGGAGAACGACTCATAGTGACTGGGGTCCCTAACGCTGATATCGCTATTATGGCTTGGCAGGTACCTGCAGCGATTGCGGTTACCGTTTAGGTAACAGACCACTCAGTGACAGGAGTTACCCTAGGCACCAGCCTTCGTAATATTGAAGGACGACAGAAACTCTTCAGCATTTTCTGGAAAGACATCTTTGGTCTCTCCAATGGCAAGAACTTGGTAGAGACGGCTGTCCTGCAAACAAAAGATTCCCTCAGCGGAAGCATTCTTCGCTTTGACCTTGCCCTTAGCGACAAACCGACGGCAGGGAACGCCGCTAATGGTCATTTCTTCTTGTTTGGTAATCTCACCTTGAATACTGTTTTTAACCGCTCCCTCAAGGGACTGGGTCAAAAGTTTCTGTGGTTCTACCTTGCCAAGAAGATCTGCTGGATAGTCTAGGTAGGATACTAGATAGGCGGCGTCGGAGACCTCGACATTTGCCAAGTTCAAATCAAGCTGCGTCCCGTTAGGGATAGGAACTTTGCGCGTCTGTTCCTTGGGCTTGCCAGGGATAGAAATAGTGTACCGGCCCGGCTCAGAAGAAAAGTCCTGCCAGGTCAACCCATTTTTTTTCTTCTCTGCCTTGGGTGCTTCAGCAGTAGAGTCGGCCTTGCCAGAAGCTTGGGGGTCGCTAGTCTTGGAGCCTGAATCACAAGCAGTCGCAAGGAGGGCAACGGTCCCCAGTAGCAGGGCCGCTCGTGAAAAATAATTCATATTACGCATTCAAAACTCCATGAAAAACTGAACTTGCGATCGCTGATCAGCTTACCGCAAACTCGTCCTTCCAACCCAGGGCCACCTGTCATTAAGTGGATCAGATCACGTTGACTTCACCTTTAGAACCACTAAGGTCATGTCGTCACTGTCTCTGACTGAGGTACTGACAAATGTTTGTACCTCAGTAAATAAATAGTCCAAAATAGCCTTGGGACTGGTATACATGTGGCAAGCCTCTTGAAAAGTTCGCAGCAGATTGTCTTCGTCAAAGCGATCTCCAGAAGGATTCGCGGCATCTGTAAACCCATCCGTGTAGTAGATGAGGACATCACCGGGACAAAGCTGAGTGCGACCGACTTGATAGTCCGTATTGATGTCAAGTCCAATCAGCATCCCGTCTGTATCAAGGCGCTCAATCGCATCGGTGGCGGCACGCCACAGCAGGGGGGGGTGATGCGCTGCATTACTAAACCGGAGAATCCGCGTTTCGGGATCAAATTCAGAATAAAACAGGGTCACAAACCGATTGGAGTTCTCAAGATCAGTGAACATCACCTGATTGAGGTTCTGTAAAATCTGGTCCGGCTCATGATGATTGAGGATGTTATTGCGCAGAATTCCCCGCGTCATCGTCATAATCAGACCCGCCGGCACTCCTTTGCCCATCACATCCCCAATGACAATGCTCCAGCGCTCTGCCTTGGGGAAGCCGTCATAATCAGCTTGAGGTGTATGAATCGGAATGAAATCGTAGTAATCGCCACCCACTTGGCTGGCGGTTTTGCAGTTCGCCGCTAGCTCAACACCCTGAATGTGGGGACAGCGATTTGGGAAGAGGCGGGCCTGAATTTCAGAGCCAATTTCTAGCTCTCGGGCAAGACGCTCTTGTTTGCGGACCTGCTGCGTCAGTTCATCGTTTTCAATCGCAACGGCGGTTTGATCGGCCACCAGTTGCGCTAATTTCTGCCTTGTATCGGTCCATTCGTAGCCATCGTTACTGCTGAACAAATAGAGGCGGCCCCGTTCGTGGGGTTCAAAATTTCGCACCAAAATAGAGGTGCTAAACCAACGATAATCTTGTCCCAAGCGCTGATCTAAAATGTGCTCTAG
>JBAUJD010000846.1:0-1980 GCA_049683515.1 Thermosynechococcaceae cyanobacterium
GATTGGGTGAGAGCTGCCGAGCTTTGATAATCGCTGCCGTCAAAAATGCATAAGATGCAATGCCTATCAACATTTGGACAACGTTGACGCCCAATCCGCCCAGGGAGCTTGCCAGACTGGGGGTCGCATTCCAGAAAGCATGTAGCAGGGAAGAGGTGATGTATCCAATCGCCAAGATCTGAAATCGCTGCTTTGATTTCAAGATACTGAGGCCAATAAAATAACCAAAGTAACCGCTGTAGGCCATGTGACCGGCAATGGAGCCTAAAATTCTCGGAATTAAAAGCTGAATTGCCACCAGTGCTCCGGCCCCTTCGCCATGATTTTGAGCCACCTGCGCCATGATATTGGGAACATATTGACCAATGGTTTCAACGAGGGTAAAGCCTAGAGCTGATGCCGCCCCAAAAATGATGCCATCCAAAGGTTCCCAGACCCCAAAGCGCTGACGATTCGGGGGGCCAAGCAAGGCACCAAAAGCAAATAGGGCAAAGATTGGAAGCGCTTTGAGCATCTCTTCCATGAGGCCCGCTCCAAATAAATGACCGACAAAGGTTGTGATAAAGCCTGCCTGCTGGTTTTCTAAACTCTTGGCGACAAAATTCCCTGAAGAGAGCATCCAAGTGCCGACAATCATGCAGCCGAAGCCTGCCCCTCCCCAGCCTGCAGCATGGGCGGCGAACCCTTTGCTAATTTTGCGAAGGGCAACGAAAAATAGCCCTAACCCTAGCGGAATGAGGAGCAGACCCAAAAAACCATATCGATACAGCAAGACAAAAATCAGCAGAATCGGCCCTGGCGTATTGGCTGGAAACGGTGGCGACGGTAGATCAAGCAGAGCAATCATGGTGAAGGCTACTGAAAATACAATCGCGAGCCATGATTTGCGTTGACCGCAGAGCCGATAGATAAAGAAAAAAGCACCGCAGCCGATGTACAGCGCTAATAGATAGTTGAAGGCATTAAGGTTGCCAATGGTGGCAAATAGAGAGACCACGATCGCAACGGTGAAGATCCCTGGCAGCAAGTACCCTTTTTTGAAGAGGTCTTTGGGGGCCGCGATAACAGGGAGAAGCTGACTAACCGAGAGATCGTTGTTGCTAGATGGCCTGGGGGGCGCGGTAGCTACAGGGAAACGCTGTTCAAAGATAAATTGCGGACCGTCTTGTCCGAGGGTGATGGCATCGCCCATCGTGAGGCGATGCCATCCTTGAACCGGCAATCCATTGACGGAGGTGCCATTGGCGCTGCCGAGATCGCGGATTTGCCAAATCGTCATGCCTTCGCTCGTTTGAGTCCCGCTCGATTGCACCGCAGCGTGCCGTCGAGAGACCCCGCCATGAACGGTTGAATCTAGCAAAATTTGACAGTCCGGAGACCGACCAATGACCATCTCTTGAGCACCAGAGAGCGGATAGGAAGATTGTTGGCCGGTTGATGACGTCAGTTTTAGCCAACTGCTGGGGTGGGTCTCCATGGACTTTTTATGCCTCGACGGTCGAATAATGATGCTGAGTGGTGAGCTTCTATGATCTTTTTTAAATCTATGTACGGCTTCATCTCTATAAGAAGCGACAACGAACTTTGTATGCTAAGTATAGTGATTGTGAGCCAATGACTCTCTAGGCTAGGGGAGCCTATAGCATTATCGTTGGCGATGCCCCATAGAGCTAATATAAATGACGCAATTGACGCTGCAGTGGCACGAGGGTAATCAGCTTAAAACTCAAGTCATCGGAGAGCAGTACCCGAGTCGGCAACCAGGGATCGTCAAATTGGGGCGTGACCCGGCCCGCTGCGACATTGTGCTCTCTGATCGCTCCGTTTCAGGGCTACACGTTGAAATTTTTTGGCAGCAGAATCACTTTTATCTTCGCAATTTGCGGGCTAGCAACCCTCCCCAGGTGAATCAGGCTCCTGTGGTGCAGGGGGAAGTTCCGCTACACCAAAACACAAAGATTTGCTTGGGACGTGTTGAGC
>JBAUJD010000847.1:0-7203 GCA_049683515.1 Thermosynechococcaceae cyanobacterium
CTAAACACCACAGTAAAGGCTCCAATGGCGACCACACCAATGAGCTGGGTCACAAAGTTGGCCGTCCCAAAGATGCCAACGGCCAAGGTGCCCCAAATCCCGCAAACGAGGTGAACAGAGGTAGCACCCACAGGGTCGTCAATCTTAATCTTGTCAAAGAAAGCGACAGAAAAGACAACAATGACGCCTGCGATGGCACCAATAGCAATGGCAGATATGTAATTGACGTCGGCAGTACCCGCTGTAATCCCCACCAATCCGGCCAAGATGCCGTTGATGATCATGGATAGGTCAGGCTTACCATCCTTAATCCATGCCGTCAGGGTTGCTGCGGTGCCGCCAGCAGCGGCTGACAAATTAGTCGTCAACGCAATGTAAGGCACATTGGCGGTGGCTGCGAGTTCTGAACCGGGGTTAAAGCCAAACCAGCCAATCCATAGAATCAAGCAACCCAGCGTTGCAAACCCCATGTTGTGGCCGGGAAGAGCACTAGGTCTACCGTCTTGATATCGACCCAATCTTGGCCCCAATAGAAATGCGCCCACCAAAGCCGCCCAGCCGCCCACTGAGTGAACCACCGTAGAACCGGCAAAGTCAATGAACCCCATTTTGTTTAACCAGCCGCCATCCCAGACCCAATGCCCGGTGATGGGGTAAGAAATCGCCACCAGCAAGACGCTAAAAATTAGGAATGCATCAAATTTAATGCGCTCTGCTACTGCGCCCGACACAATGGTAGCTGCCGTCGCCGCAAAGGCCACTTGGAACAAAAACGAAACGGATTCAGGGACTGCTGCCGGGTAAGCATCATTGCCGTAGGCCGCAGAGTCGCCACTGAAGAAGAAGCCTTGGGTGCCGAAGAAGGGGGTGCCCCCGGTCCAGACCCCGGCATCGTCCGCGCCACCGCCATACATGAGGCCGTACCCGATAGCCCAATAGGCTAGGGTTGCGATTGCAAATACAATCAGATTCTTCGACAGAATGTTAACGGCATTTTTCTGGCGACAGAACCCCGTTTCCACCATCGCGAATCCGGCATTCATAAAAATGACGAGGATGGCCGAAATCAAAATAAAAACGGTATCCAAAACAATCTTTAATTCTTCTAGACTGGCTGGAGGATCAAAGCCTTGAGCTGTAACCGCTGTATGACTCACGATCACAAGAAGAGCCGAGAGCGGGATGCAAGCTAACCAAGGGCGAGAAAAAGTAGAAAATATGTTCTTTACAGGCTCAGGAATCGAAAAATTAGGCTGAACGCTGTCACGAGAAGACTTCGTACCGCTACGCAACGGCACTTTCTTGTTGGGTTCTGAAAATTCGGAATTCATTCTATTTTCATGCAGATAGTAAGAACTTGAGTCCGCTCCCACGCGAAAACTAAATTGGCACTAGCTTCTATGCTTTTCCTGTCCCTGGCTGTAGCCTAGACTACTTTTTTTGGAAATAAAAATAGACGACACCCAAAGAAGTTAACTCACCAGATAGATGTCTAGTGCAGAAGCTTTTCTCTTTAAAGAACAGGCATCAATCAATGCTTCATGTTTCGTAACATGAACTTCTCTCAATTGAGACCCCATTCTCAATTAGTTCTCATGCGGTTTAAGAATAGAAAGGTTAATTCTCGAGCAAGAAGCCTTTCTATTCTTACTGTGTAATTATTTGATAAACAGCATCTCTTGATACTTAGGCAGCGGCCACAAGTCGTCTGCCACTTCGCCTTCCAAAGCATCTGCATATTCCCGCGTCTCATCCATGAGAGGACGAATGGTTTTCGCAAAGTACTGCATGTGTTCTTCCGTGGAAGAAAACTCTTCTTTGCTGAGTGCCGCCTCTAGTTTGCTAGTGGTTGCCATCATTGCATCCGCAAGACGAGCCACTTTTTTCACCCCGTCAGCACCAAAATCAATCCCCATGCCTTTAAGGCTAGAGATCGTACTTGATAACTCAGAGATATATTTGACGGCTGCCGGGTAGATGGTGGTTTTAGCCATATCGATAACGAGCTTGGCTTCCACTTCAATAGTTAGCAAATACTGTTCTGCGTATACCTCAAAACGGCTTTCTAGCTCTACTGGCGAGAGAACGCCTGTTTTCTCAAAGAGTTCTTCGATGTATGACTCTTTTAGGACGGGCAGCGCATCAGCCGTGGTGGGTAAATTCGCTAACCCTCGCTCTTCTACGGCCATCTTATGCCATTCTTCAGAATAGCCATTGCCACCGAAGACAACCGCACTGTGGTCATCCATAATTTCTTTGAGGATGCTAAAAACAGCAGCGTTGAGTTCTGTGCCTGCTGATAACTGACTTTCTAACTTGCCTGCGAACCACTCTAAGGAGTCAGCCAAGATGGTATTCATCGCTACCAATGGCCCAGCCACAGACTGACTAGAGCCGACGGCTCGAAACTCAAACCGGTTGCCAGTGAACGCAAAGGGAGACGTTCTATTTCTATCGCCCGAATCTTTCATGAACGTCGGTAGCGTTTCAATCCCAAAATCCATTACGCCACCGGGTTTGCTCCCCGTAACTGCGCCCTTCTGAATTTGCGTGAACACATCTTCAAGTTCACTGCCTAAGTAAACCGAGATAATGGCCGGAGGGGCTTCATTGGCACCCAATCGATGATCGTTGCTCGCTGTGGCGATCACAGCCCGCAGGAGGGGACCATATTTATGGACGCCGCGAATGACTGCGCCGCAGAAAACCAGAAACTGAAGATTATCGTGGGGTGTATCGCCTGGATCAAGAAGGTTGCCCTGAGTCGCATTGCTCACGGACCAGTTGACGTGTTTTCCGGAGCCGTTAATGCCTGCGAAGGGCTTTTCGTGCATCAAGCAAACAAAACCATGCTTTTTAGCCGTGTTGCGGAGAATGGTCATTGTGAGCTGCTGGTGGTCAGTGGCGGCATCGGCAGACTCAAAGTAAGGTGCCAACTCAAATTGCCCTGGTGCCACTTCGTTATGCCGCGTTTTAGCAGGAATACCCAAGAGATACATTCTTCTCTCAACTTCTTGCATGAAAACCTGGACGCGCTCAGGGATAGCGCCAAAATAGTGGTCATCGAACTGTTGCCCTTTAGCCGGTGCTTTGCCAAAGAGGGTTCTGCCGGCTAGGAGGAGATCAGGGCGACTGTTCGCAAAGGCCGAATCAACCAAAAAGTATTCCTGCTCAGCACCACAGCTAGAGCTGACACGGGCAACATCGCTATTGCCCAGTAGCTTCAGCACCTTAGTCGCCGCTTTGTTCATGGCGCTATTTGAGCGTAATAGGGGAATCTTTTTATCGAGTGCTTCCCCGGTCCAAGACACAAACACCGTGGGGATACACAGCGTGACGCCATTGTCGGTTTCCATGACGTAGGCGGGGCTGGTCACATCCCAGGCCGTGTAGCCTCTGGCTTCAAAGGTGGAGCGAATGCCGCCATTGGGAAATGAGGATCCATCAGGTTCACCTTTAATGAGCGTTTTGCCCGAAAACTCTGAGATCACAGTGCCATCACTCTGGACAGAGATAAAGCCATCATGCTTTTCTGCCGTTGCATTGGTCATGGGATAAAATACGTGGGCATAATACAGCGCGCCCTTTGATAAGGCCCAGTCTTTCATTGCTGAGGCAACGACATCCGCAATGCCTGGATCGAGCTTAGCGTCAGATACGATGGTCTCTTTCAAAGACTTGAAGACGCTTTTAGGCAGACAAGCCTGCATTTTGCTCAAGCTAAATACATCAGTCGCCCATAGGTTCTCTAGAGACTCTGGAGGCTTCACCGCGATGGGGTCTCTATGTGTAACTTGATAAACGGCTTGTGCCCTTGGCTCGTATCCCATTGCAAATATTTCCTTTACTTTTGCGAGTAGATCTCAGAATGTTACAGGGTTATTCTTCAAGCAAATGTCAAATATGTAACGGTATTGTCTTAGACGGTATAAGTCGTGTCTGATACGAGTGGCCTCAAGCTACAGGGCTAAAAGGCCAAGTCTGAAAGGGTCAACCTTCAAAATTTGTTGGGGACAAAGCTCTGCATCGACATAGGTGGTCGAATATAGTCCATTGCTTCTTGGCGAGGCGGGAGTTTAATGGGGGCTGGCGTTAGGTCTTCGTAGGGCACCATGCTCAAGAAATGGCTAATACAGTTGAGCCGCGCTCGTCGCTTATCATCAGCCTCGACAACATGCCAAGGGGCGCGAGTTGTATCGGTTGCTGCAAACATATCATCTTTCGCCTTGGAATATTCTACCCAGCGGGCGCGGGCTTCTAAATCCATGGGGCTGAGCTTCCAGCGTTTGGTGGGATCGGTGAGGCGGTCCTTGAACCGTATCTCTTGCTGCTCATTGCTAACGGAGAACCAATACTTAACCAAGATAATGCCAGATCGCTGCAGCATGTGCTCAAACTCAGGGCAAGAGCGCAGAAACTCTACATATTCTTCGTGGGTACAGAACCCCATCACTCGCTCAACCCCAGCTCGGTTGTACCAACTGCGATCGAATAAGACAATCTCCCCGGCAGCGGGTAAGTGGGCCGCGTAGCGTTGAAAGTACCACTGGGTTTTCTCTTTGTCTGAGGGGGTGCCTAAAGCTGCAACTCGGCAGATGCGAGGGCTGAGACACTCGGTGATGCGCTTAATTGCGCCCCCTTTGCCGGCGGCATCTCGACCTTCAAACAGGGCGACCACTTTCAAGCCTTTATGCTTAACCCACTCCTGCAGTTTGACCAGTTCAATCTGAATGTTCCTTAATTCTTGCTCATAGACATCTTTCTTTAGCCTCTTCTGAGACTTGGTTCTCTTATCCGAAGATTTAGAGTTCTCCTTTTCCGCATCCAGCACCTTGCCATTTGCTGAAGAGGGGTCTATCAGTTTGTCTTTCGTTTTTCCTTTAGCCATGGTGAGTAAATATTGCTTGTACAAAAGAATATAGACAAGGATCAGTTGATTAACTGTTCTGTCTAATACAGAACGCTACAGCCATGATGTCTCGGTTCAATGGGAGTGTGGGGCACTCTAAAACTTTTCCACCATCCACTCTGAGGCTCTTCCGCCTAACTCTACGGGAATGCTCACGGCTTTACCGAGCCGAGGCCGCTCTTTCGTTTTTTCAATGAAGTCTATGATCTGTTGGGCTGCGCTCCAGCCTTTGATATAGGTTGCGATCGCATCTAAATGCTCTTGATACTCCAGCTCGGTCATCGGGAAAGATGCCTGCTCTAAGTAGCGCCACATTACCTGAACAAAGACCTTGCCTTGGGTACGCCGCAGTTGAACATCATAGGAGCGTCCCCATTTTTGAAGTAATAACTGGTGCAACTCCAAGCCCGTCATGGGTATTTCCTTACCTGTAGTAGACCCTTCTCTTCTCAGGCTATACCAGATTTTCATGTCACGGGAAAGAGCAAAGCATAACCAAATCAGCATGATTTCAAGATTCAGGTGGAATTGAGACTCAACAAATGGGATAATGATGTCAAGAAATGTAATGATTCCTCTTGGTTTTTGGTTGTGATTCGTCTGACTTCAGCACTGCTCCCGGTGGCAACACCGCCAGCCTTTGACGTCAACGCACAAGCATCAGGGGACCGTGCAAGGCTGTTACCCACATTAAGATCACCGTATAATCATGGCTCAAGTCTCTGGATCCGCTGACGTGCCCGGCATGGGCCGTCGTCAATTTATGAACTTTTTAGCATTTGGCGCTGTAACCGGAACGGCCATTGGTGGCCTGTACCCTGTCGTCAGATACTTTATCCCTCCCTCTGCCGGTGGTGGCAGCGGCGGCGTCACGGCAAAAGACGCCCTCGGTAACGACATTGTGGTCAGCGAGTACTTGGCCTCTCACCCTGCAGGCGATCGCAACCTTGCCCAAGGACTCAAGGGTGACCCCACCTACGTAATTGTCGACGACGAATCCGTTCGCAGCTATGGCCTCAATGCGATCTGCACTCACCTTGGCTGCGTCGTACCCTGGAACGTAGGCCAAAGCAAATTCATGTGCCCTTGTCACGGGTCTCAGTATGACGAAACCGGCAAGGTTGTCCGTGGTCCGGCTCCTCGATCTTTGGCATTGGCCCATGCAGATGTCGTTGACGACAAGCTGGTCTTTAGCCAGTGGACTGAAACAGACTTCCGCACCGATGAAAATCCCTGGTGGGCCTAAGTCTACCAAGACAAAATCAATGCAGATTCTGTTCTTCTGCCTTCTCTGCTGATTCCCTTGATTTGAGTTTGACTGAATAATGAAGCGAAGCTTATTACCCTTAATTACTCGGACGGGCCTTAGTTTCCTGAGTGCCCTCCTTGTTTGTCTCGGCGGCATCGTCGCCCTCCCTGACGTAGCTCAGGCTTATCCGATTTACGCGCAGCAGGCCTATGATAGCCCTCGCGAACCGACTGGCCGCATTGTGTGTGCCAACTGCCACCTTGGTGCTAAGCCTACTAAAGTTGAAATCCCCCAGTCTGTACTTCCTGACACCGTCTTTAAGGCCATTGTCCAAATTCCCTACGACAAAGATGCCCAGCAAGTGCTCGGCAATGGTGAACTCGGCCCCTTGAACGTCGGCGCGGTCCTCTCGTTACCCGAAGGATTCAAGCTAGCCCCTGCAGAACGTCTGTCTGAGGAGTTAAAGGAAGAAACCGCCGGGTTGTTCTTCCAGCCTTATAAAGCTGGCGAAGATGGAACCTATGTGATTGGCCCCATTTCTGGCCTCGATCACCAAGAGATTGTATTCCCGATTCTCTCTCCTGATCCCAAAACGGATACAACTGTTCATTTTGGCAAATACTCCATCCATGCTGGTGGTAACCGAGGGCGAGGACAGCTTCAACCCACCGGCCAGAAAACAAATAACGCTGTTTACACCGCCTCGGTTGCGGGTAAAGTGACCGGAATCTCTGCCGGTGATACCGGAACAACCGTGACTCTTGCGGCAGAAGATGGCACCACTGTCACAGACGAGATCCCCAAAGGTCCGCAGGTGATTGTCGCTAAGGGTGACACTGTGACTGCGGGGCAGCCCCTTACCAACGACCCCAACGTCGGTGGTTTTGGTCAAAAAGATGCTGAGATTGTGCTGCAGAACCCGACTCGAGTGAAGTGGCTGATGGCCTTCTTTGCCGCCATTATGATTTCTCAAACCATGCTGGTTCTCAAGAAGAAGCAGGTCGAGAAAGTTCAGGCCGCAGAGATGAATTTCTAGCGTCTGGGC
>JBAUJD010000848.1:0-1860 GCA_049683515.1 Thermosynechococcaceae cyanobacterium
GTATCGTCGCCAAAGCAGTTCATATATTCGTCACTGTCAAGCAACTCAGCGATGAAGCCCCGCAGACCTTTGGTGGCGACGACAATAGACCAAGCCAGCTTCTCCCGCTCGTTATAGATAGGGCGGCCTAGGAGCCGTTGAATACAGAGTTCGGCAAATCGATAGTTGTTATTGACGTCATAATTGAGTCGGCGAAAGGCATCAGATGTGGCTAAGCCTCGGATAAAATCTTTAACGGTGATTTGTCCGATTCTTAGCTGTGATTCTAGAAAAGGTTCTCGACAGAATTTCAAATTCTGCTGTTCATGATAGATCTGCAGATAGGCCGCTTTGATCAACTGGTCCATTTCACTTGCTGAGCGGATGTACTGAGTTGAATAGATGCTTGACTGTTCATCGCCAGGAAGCTCAAAGCCTGCAACTCGGGTGTTCTGAGAGGCAGGAGTGTACTTCAGCAAAGGTAGTGACATAGAGCAAGATCTTCAAGCAAATGTATGGGTCAACAAACATTTTAGGGTCAATCGCAGAACACGGCGAGTTGACGGTTGCTCAAAAGGGAGAGACAAGCGATGCTGATGGCTGGGTATGAAGTCAGCCTTGACCTGCGCCCCCGCTTCTCAGCCATTGAGTCATTCAACGATAGTCGATCTCTAATGAAAATCTTCCCCAAGCTTAAGAGTGAAGATCTCAAACACGAGGTTTGCCGCATCCTTGATATGCTTTGGTTAAACTATCAAACCGAGAGATACTCAGCCCACAATAGCTCGATTATTGGTAAACGCCGACGAGTAGATGTAGCAATTCTTGAGGATGACGGCAGTGTCCTTATGCACATCGAATGTAAAAATCAGAATGTTGCAGGTACCACTGAAGATAAGCTATTCAAGGCGGTCGAAGAAGCCAATCGAGATAAGAGGCTGGGGACTCCCTCAATCATTGTTGTAGGAGGCTTCGGCTGGAGTGAGGCCGATATGAGACACGCACTTTTGAATGGCTCTGTACGCATAGAAATGCTTGAGGACTGGCTGACGCTCTATATGAGCTACAAAAAACAGGTGCCTGATTGCATTAATCCTCCCGTAAGTGATATCGCAGGTGGTAAACAAGCACATTAAAAAATGGGTCAAGCTCTATCAAAACGAATACAACCAGCATCAGCACGTCCATTTCTCAAATGGGCAGGAGGGAAAAAACAGCTTCTACCAGAACTTCTTCCCCGAATACCCCAAACATTCGATCGCTACTTTGAACCGTTCATTGGAGGGGGCGCTCTATTCTTTGCCCTTCAACCGGAGCAGGCGATTCTTTCCGATATCAATCCAGATTTGATCAATGTCTATCAAGTGATTCAATCTGATGTGGAATCGCTCATTCAAGATCTGAAACAGCATCGACATGAGAAAGACTATTTTTATAAGCTCCGCAGCGTAGATCGCACCAAAACCTATAAAAGCTGGAGTCCCGTCCGCAAAGCAAGTCGGCTCATTTATCTCAATAAAACCTGCTTCAACGGCCTCTTTCGAGTCAATTCTAAAGGCCAATTTAATACGCCATTTGGCTCCTATAAAAATCCGACTATTGTGGATGAAGCTAATTTGAGAGCCTGCAGCACAGCATTGCAGACAACCCAGATTTGCCTCCGTTCCTTTGAACGGATCTTTGAAGACGCAAAAGCAGAGGACTTTGTATACTTTGACCCCCCCTATATACCCTTGAGCACCACAGCCAGCTTTACGGGGTATAGCAAATCTGGCTTTAACATGGAGATGCAAATCAAGTTAAGAGATGTTTGTCTGGCCCTCCATAAGCGAGGCACAAAATTTATGGTCTCTAATTCTTCTGCACCACTTATCTTTGAAC
>JBAUJD010000849.1:0-2910 GCA_049683515.1 Thermosynechococcaceae cyanobacterium
GTTCTGGCTCTTTGCTTCTGACATTAACCATAAGAGCGGCGCTGCAATCCCTTGAGAGGCAAGAAGGGTTGGCTCTTGAAAGGCAACAACGGGAGCAGAAATATAGAAACAGCGGTAGTTTGCCCTAAAGCTTTCTAATGATTTAATCAGAGGACTTAAGGTTTCTTCTAGCTTCAATAGGCCCAAGGGACCATCCCCAATCCGATCGCACTTTGTCAATATCAGCGCCATTGGATAATGGAGCTGATGGCGGTGGGTAAGAGATGCGATTGCCTCAGCTCGTTTTGTGATGGAGTCTAAATTCGTTAAATACTGTGGATTTTGCATCAGTTCATAGGCGTCTAGAAAAACACAGCAGCCATGGGATTTAAGCAACACCGACTGAAACTGGGGATCAGACGACTGACAAGACTCTCCGGGAACATCCCACCAGCGGAGTGTATGAAGCGTTTTATCACCGCGCCAGCCTTGAGATTTCACATCAAAATTGAAATCTGTCATTTTGAGAGTTGGCGGTGGGTACTGACCGGTTTGAGCAATACGCTTCAACAACGATTCAATATTGTCTCGATCTTGGCTGTTTTGAAAATCGAGATAGACAGACTGTTGAGGGGCCGTGGTTGCCTTTGGGTGAAGCACAGCATAGCTAGCTAGCAGAAAGACGGTTTTGCCCACACCGCGATCGCCAATACTAAGAAAGTCAAGAGTTTGCATAGCGATCTTAAATTAATACCCACTTCAAAGTTATCATTGTGCCTATATTCGCCGCCCTTATTGAGATCTCCGCACAGGTCTGCCCCGATACTTCAGCTCAGTCTCTGCTAAAGGAGCACCAGCACCTGCCAAGATGGGCAGTGCCTCCGTCCTTGTACCCTCTAGGGCCAGCAGTGTTCTCGGCTCATCGCGGAGTAGGACAGACTGTATTTTTTGGATGGCCCGATTCATTTCCCCATCTAATAACCCCACAAGCGCTTTGCCAGTTTGCACTAACAAGAATGCATCAGAGGTACAGCAGGCTAAGATGAGATGCCCCTCATCACTCTGAATTGATATCTTATTAATCCCCTCCCACTGCAGTTCTTCAATGGTGCTTTTAGCTAGATAGAGCATCGTCCCAGAGATGATCAATGCACTATTTTCATCCATCTTAATCGGAGGGGTCAGAAGCTGCCCATCTGCAGAGACCAGAAAAGTACATTGAATTTCGATGGGTTTACTTATCAAATCACGCAGAATCGCGCTAATAGTGTCGAGACTATTCAAAATGAAGCTTCTCCGCTCTTCGGGATTGGATGCTCTCAAACTTGTTTGTTCTTCATATTCTAGAATCGATTCAAGATAATCGAGATCGCCCTGATCTTGAGCAAGACAATCCTCTTGAAACAGAAAAATATCTAGAGGCTGTTCTTCTAACGCAGCATAGATAGTGCGACAGACCTGAGCCGAAAGGGTTAAGCCCCGGCGGGCTGGTTCATAGTGATTTACATCATCTATTTCAACTGAACGAAGAGGTTGACCTGCGATGTTATTCGGATCCCTAAAAAACTTTGGACCCCTTTGTAGACAAACCAATATTTTTTCGAGGTGATGACTCTGTAATGGTTCAGCCAAGAAATAACTAATAAAATAGGGAAAGTTGCGACTATGCTCATCTATTCCATCACTATATAGCCAACCAAATATGCAGCCATCTGAATTTGGCTGATTGAGATAAATGGCATGATCCTCGGCGTTGGGAGGATTGTAAGAGTTCCAATGTTTATGAACGATACGTTCGAGAAAGGAATCCTGGATAGCGGATGGCACCTGTTCGCTATATAGCTTACTGAGGCCCACTCCTGGCAAACTGGTGTAGATAAGTTGTTCCAGTTTCATGAGCAATATATCCTCTTCAGTGCACTGGCGGCTCATTCCTAATCATCAACTTGAGGTATGGCATCAAGGGCTGTATATAGCTGACCCAAGATTCCCCGTTGAACCCTGGGCGGAAAATTCGGCAATGCACTAAGTTAAAAAGCCTAGAGATTCGAGATTTAAATCACGGTCATCTCTATCTACCTCTTGAGGTAGATAGATTCCCCCTAAACCAAAAAGCCTAGGACTTAAGCTTGCATATCAACCCCAAAATTGCAATTAGCCTCTATGCTGTAGCTCCCCCCACTGACTGAGCCTTATCTATTATATTTTACTTTTGGGAAATGGCCTCAAATGATTGAGGCCGCTTCTGAGAGTATGCATTATCTTAAGCTCTAAAGAATAAAAATCTTGTTTATTTGTGCCCTTTGCCGACTAGGCTGGAGACTCTAACCTATCTTTAATATTCTCTCAAAAAAACTATAAAGTCTTCGCTAGAGTGTATGGCTACATTGCTTTTGGATCGAGTTAACTAGATAGATTCTTAATTATTTGTCTGCTAACTTGATAAGTATTTCGGATAATGCAACAAATCTTAGGATTGTGAAGCTGTAGCGAGAGGCAAGCTATGTTTGATAAATGGAAAAAAGATAAAGGGGGCTGTCATGAATGCTGAACGTGAGATTACTGCTATTTTAGAAGAGTTAACCCAGAAACCTCTTAATGTTCAATCTGCAGCCCTTGTTGCTGCAGATGGTTCTTTACTTTCTGCTTCAGTGGGTATCACATACAATAGCCTCTTGCCTATCATCAAATCCATTCCCTATCTAGCTCAAAGTATAAGAGAGGAGCTACAGTGGAAAGGTATCCAAAAAATTTGCATTCAACGGAATCATAACTATTTGATTTTAGCTTGCTGTAAGGCTGATGTTTTTTTGCTAGTTTACACTCATGAAGTTGTGTTTGGTCTACTGGATAGAGAAATCAATCGAACAGTCGAAGCCTTCCGGGGTGTTTTTCAACGTCATCAACTCACAATAAAGACATCTATCAAAC
>JBAUJD010000850.1:0-3548 GCA_049683515.1 Thermosynechococcaceae cyanobacterium
GCGCTGGTCCTGGGGACGGTCGCGCCCCACGCCGCTCCAGTACTGCGGACGGTGTTGCTGAAATCCTTCGATCGCACTGGCTTTGTCTTCTTCACTAACTACGCCAGCCAAAAAGCGTAGCACATCCAACACAATCCGCAGGTATCCCTTCACTTTCCTTGGTTTGCCCTTGAACGGCAGGTGCAAATTCGGGGAACGGCAACCAAAGTTTCGACGGCAGAGTCTTTGGAGTATTTCATGACTCGCCCGCGAGGGAGCCAGATTGGAGCTTGGTGTTCCCAGCAAAGTAGCGTCATTTCCTCTCGCAAACTGCTGGAGATGAAAGTGGAAGAAATGAAGCAGAAGTTTTGCGATCTCACCATCCCCTTGCCGTCCTTTTGGGGTGGCTATCGGGTGGTGCCCCACAGCTTTGAGTTTTGGCAGGCCCAGCCCCATCGGCTCCATGATCGATTCCTGTATACACGCCAGGGTAACGGCTGGGCAATCGAGCGGTTATCGCCTTGACGTTGTTTTGAGTTTTGAATTTGGGAGAGTTTTATGCAGCTTTTACCCCAGGCCGTGAATTGTGATTCTAAATTGCTGAGAAAGTATGATCGGCCTCTGCCGCGCTATACCAGTTACCCCCCAGCCACTGAGCTGCGCGAGGGGGAGTGGGTCGGTGATTTTCGCAGTGCAATCGCAGCGGGCAACACAGCGAAGACGCCGCTGTCGCTTTACTGCCATATTCCGTTTTGTCAAAGTGCTTGCTATTTCTGTGGCTGCAATACGATTGTCACCCAGAGTCAGGCGGCACCGTTGGTGTATCTGGAGTATCTGACCCGCCAGATTGAGCAGGTGGCGAGCTGGGTCGATCACGATCGCACCGTCAATCAGATGCACTGGGGTGGGGGCACGCCTAACTACCTGACGCTGGGTCAGGTGGCGTCGCTTTGGGAGACGCTGCATCGGAGCTTTCGTTTTGAGCCGGATGCTGAGCTATCGATTGAGATCAACCCTCGATACGTCGATCGGGACTACATTCTGGGGTTGCGATCGCTGGGCTTTAACCGGATTAGTTTTGGCATTCAAGACTTTAATCCGCAGGTGCAGGCTGCCGTCAACCTCATCCAGCCGGAAGCAATGCTGTTTGATGTGATGGCCTGGATCAAAGAAGCAGCGTTTGAGAGCGTTAATGTCGATCTGATTTACGGCTTGCCCTTTCAGAGGCGAGAGACCTTTATCGACACGGTGAAAAAGACGATCCAACTCAATCCAGATCGGATTGCGGTGTTTAACTTTGCCTATATGCCGGAGTTCATTCCAGTTCAGAAACACATCCACCCGGAGAACCTGCCCCTGACTTCAGAAAAACTCGATATTTTGCAGAGGACCATTGCCCAGTTGACCGAGCATGACTATCTGTTCATTGGCATGGATCACTTTGCCAAGCCGGGGGATGAACTTGCGATCGCACAGCGTCAAGGCCAACTCCATCGCAATTTTCAGGGCTACACCACCCAGCCGGACTCTGATCTGTTGGGCTTTGGCATCAGCGCCATTAGTATGCTGCAAAACCTCTATGTCCAGAACCACAAGCAGCTTCAATCTTACTACCGTGCAATAGACGATGACGCCCTCCCCTTGAGCAAAGGCGTTTGTCTGAATCAAGATGACCTCATTCGACGAGCGTTGATCATCGAACTGATGTGTCAATTCCGGCTCAACAAACGGGAGATTGAGCAGAAATATAGTCTCAACTTTGATGATTATTTCAAGCTGGAACAGTCTGCACTCAAAGCTCTGGAAGCTGATGGCTTGTTGCGATATTTTGACGATGAAATCAGGGTGACGCCTACAGGTCGGCTGCTGATTCGCAACATTGCAGCGGTGTTTGACGGTTATCTCAAAGATCAAGAACCTGCTAGCTTTTCGAGGGCTATTTGAGAGTGCTGTAGGTGAAAAAAATAAATCTTACTGTCTCAAAGTGGCTTCCGTTATGCAGTTAGCGGAGGCGATCCGCTTGACCCATGCGGGCAAGTCCTATCTGAATCCTCAGACTGTAGACCTGTATTGGCAAAAGTAGTTGCCGATCAGCCGGATGAAACTCGACGAAGCCAGAGCGAGAGATTCAAGCCTTAATCGCAGCAGCAGAAAGCTATGGCGCAATTTCCCCAAAAAAGCAGTCCAAAGAGGCTCAAGTGAACCAGCAGGTCAAAACCATCCTCAATCAGTTATACATCAATGATTGAGTCCAGACTGCTGACAAAGTGCGATCGCTATTGTCCAATGCTGGCTGAGGCCAAGTATTGAGCTGAGCACAACTTTTATTGAACACAAACCCCTAGCAAAATAAAGTCATGGTTCCTAAAGTACAACCCGATGAAACGAGCAATCACCAAACCCTACAAATCGATTGGGTTGTTGTTGGCTTTTTTGCTGCTATTCATGCCTTGGCGTTACTGGCCCCCTGCTTCTTTTCTTGGTCTGCGTTAGGTCTAGCCCTCGGTCTCCACTGGCTGTTTGGCAGCATTGGCATTTGTTTGGGATACCACCGCCTACTGAGTCATCGCAGTTTCAGAGTCCCGCGATGGCTGGAATATTCGATCGCACTTCTAGGTGCATTGGCCCTCCAAGGGGGACCAATCTTCTGGGTTTCGGGCCACCGTCTCCACCATGCCTACACCGAAGACGAGGACAAAGATCCCTATTCAGCCCGTAGAGGCTTTTGGTGGAGTCATATGCAATGGATGCTCTATCCCCGTCCAGCATTTTTTGACTACGATCGCTACAGCAAATTTGCCCGAGACCTGGCCCGACAACCCTTCTACCGTTGGCTGAACAGCTACTATCTACTGCTGCAGTTCCCGTTAGCCCTGTTGCTGTATACCTGGGGTGGGACATCCTTCGTGGTGTACGGCGTCTGCCTGAGAGTTGTCTTACTCTGGCACAGTACCTGGCTGATTAACTCCGCCACCCATCGTTGGGGGTATCGCACCTTTAAAACCAATGACAACTCTCGTAATCTTTGGTGGGCTGCTCTGTTCACCTATGGCGAAGGATGGCACAACAATCACCATGCCTACCCTCGTGTAGCGAAAGCGGGCTGGCACTGGTGGGAACTGGATATGACTTGGTGGGCGATCGTCTTGCTAGAGCGGATGGGCTTGGCCTACAAGGTCGTTATGCCAGCGGCGACAGCACTTCCCCCACAATAGATCAACTTTTTGAGTCGATAAAAACTATCATGCTACAAGCACCATTTCATAACCTGCAGAGGATTGAATCATGCCCCTAAGTACAACTCGATGGGATTCAGCCGCGTACCTAAAAACAATAGAATGTAGCCCATGATGAATTTCCAGGTGCGAAAGGCATTTGATCTAGACAAGCAAGCAATCTTAAATACTGTCATGGCTGCCTTTGGTGACACTCAAGGACAAGAAATTGCTACTCTTGTTCATGATTTATGGGTATAGCAATCCTAGCTGATAGCAGAGAAAGCATCATAAGTTTTCAGGTTAGGCATTGTGAACAGTCGATAGTTGATAAATAGCTCAAATAATCGCTTG
>JBAUJD010000851.1:0-1815 GCA_049683515.1 Thermosynechococcaceae cyanobacterium
GCCAAAAACCGATCCGAATACGCCGCCTGCGCCTGATCCGTCTCAATGCGAGATAGACGGCGGCTGTAATGCTGACCTGTTTAAAGGCCAGGGTAAAACCAGAGATGAAAACTACCAAAATTTGCAGTACATGCAGCTTGCCTTAGAGGCGCTGATTAATGAGCGGCTTGATGTCATTGACAACAAATTAGGGCCACAAATTACAGATACCGCCGGTAACAAGATCGGCATTACAGGCCGCCTGAATCAAGTTTGGAACAAGATTCAAAGAATCGGGAAAAGTATGCACTTGGACCGAGTTATGGCAGCTTTAACCCTCTGGGTAACGCTGCACAATGCCTTAATGCTGAGCCGCAACCTGGGTCAAACCCTGATGGAGGTGATCAGCAACGGACTCGGTGCGATCGGCATCAAGGATGAAGAGGGACAACTGATAGACATCAGTGCCATCGTTGGCAGCACAATTGAAGACTTGCTCAAAGGCGTGGTCGGGGCTGATAACTATGTCGAACTGACAACTCAGTTCAAACGAGCGAACCGCATTTATCAGGCCAGCGCCAATGTCGTCAATTCGATCCAGTCCATTGGTTACTCGATCCTCTCAGCTTTGGAGGTTGTGGGTTCCTGGATTGCCCGAATCGGCAACGCACTTAGAAAGTTTGGCGTGGTGACCGAAAACGCTTACGGGGCGATGAATGTCAGCCCAAACTTTCAAAACAAGTATTTCACGGCTATTGAAAAAACTGAGGAACTGCTTGAGAAGGTAGACACGATCAGCGGGGAAGTGCTTTCCATTCAGGAGACGACAACTCAACTGACCGAGCAGACAACTGAAATCGATAACGCCCTGGCTAACAACCCGCCGGGTACGCAAATTGTCAACGAACCTATTGCCGCTGCACTTGCAACAGATAAAGCAGCATCACAATCGGCAGCGATCGCCGTTGAAAGTTTAGTAAAACCAGAGGGGTAAATCATGGCTCTGCCCGATAACTTCAGTCCGTGGGAACACTTGCAATCAACGGTGCGACAGGTCCATAATCGCATTGTTCGACAGGAATTTTCTGACCTTGGCGAAGATGACGATATCACCATTCCCAGAGGTAGCCTTAGAGTGGCATCACTGATAGATGACAATGACAATGCATCCATGATCATGTTGAGATTTTGGCTGTTCTACATCATGATCAGAAAAGCCAGTGACATGCAGGCTCCTATCTACGGCATTCCAGCGGTCACATTTCAGGAAAGCTGGGCCACTATCCCCCAAATTATTTTGCACTTCAGGGAAGACAGAGATGATGTCGATCCCGACTATCAACCCGTTCGAGCTGAAATCAAAATTAGATGGCGAAATCAAACACCATCCACCATCTCAAATGCCGAAGTCAATGTACTTGCCAACAAAATAAATAGCCTATTTGCCACGGCTAAGGGCTATCGATGGCATAAGGGACGGCTGAAAGCCAGCTATAAAGACAAAGAGAAAAATTATAATCTAGTATTGTTCGCCTTCAGTGAATCTGAAGCTAGGCGAGTAATCGAGCAAGTGCTTGATATTCAATCGGATACACCCGACTGGGACAATTTGACCCTGCATGAATCACAAAAAACTTTCCAGATCATCCCGCCCTTAAAAACCATAATCGGTAAGCAAAGACGCACCCCTAGGCAGCGTCCCGTAGCATATGTACGGTTTCGTAGGGCAGAATTACATGTGCATGGACTAACTCAGCATATTGTCCTTGTAGACCGTGACTATATTAGTAAAAATCCGATCATCAGAGCCGCTTGAGAATTGCACCTATCCTATAC
>JBAUJD010000852.1:0-3169 GCA_049683515.1 Thermosynechococcaceae cyanobacterium
GGATTCGTCTAGGACGGTTTGCGTCTCTTCCTCAGCAAAGAAATCATTTGGATATTCAAAGCTGCCGTCTACGCTTAAATCTACCGTGTCATCATCTAGGCAGTAATGAATGATGGCTTTTGACCAAGATGGGGCTGAACCAAAGCCGTTTTTGCAAACAGCGTACTGCTCACAGAGCGATCGCAGTGCATCGCTAATCAGGGCTTGACTGGACTTGTCCTCACTCTGGAGGGAGCAGCCCGTCAGTTGTTGTACGTTCCGCTCAATAATGAGCGTTCCCTGCAGCCAATCTGAAGGGGCACAGGAGACCATCTCTGTAATCAGTTGTTGGTAAAGCGTGTGATAGTTCTTGAGTTCTTCAGATCTCACTTATGCCTTTGCCCGTTGTTTCACAAGCACTATACCAAGCCCGATCAAGGTAATGACACCTCCACCGCTGATGTTAAATTGAAGATTCCTATTCGCAAGTAGAGGCGCAACCGTGGCCCCAGTGGACCTTAAGCAAACACCACTCTTTCAGCAGCATCACGATCTCAAGGCTCGCATGATGGGGTTTGGTGGCTGGGATATGCCGGTGCAGTATCAGGGTATTACGGCAGAGCATCACAGCGTTCGGCAGCAGGCCGGTATGTTCGATATCTCTCACATGGGTAAGTTTTTGCTCAAGGGCAAAGATCTGCGTCAGCAGCTTCAGCGGTTGGTGCCCTCTGATTTGGGTCAGCTAGAGCCGGGTCAGGCCAAGTATTCAGTCTTTCTTAATTCTCAGGCGGGTATTGTCGATGACCTGATTTTTTACTATGAGGGCATAGACGACGCAGGACTTGAACAGGGCAAGCTCATTGTCAATGCTTCCACGACCGATAAAGACAAAGCTTGGTTATTAGAGCACTGCTCTGCCGAAGCGTTGGGTTTTCAGGATGTCTCGGCTGAGCGAGTGCTGATTGCGGTTCAGGGACCACAGGCTGTGCAAATTCTTCAATCGCTCACCCCTACCGATTTATCTGTCATTGGTAATTATCGACATCAAAGCGGCACGATTTTAGAGCAGCCAGCTTGGTTTGCTCGCACAGGCTATACCGGCGAGGATGGCTTCGAGGTAATGGTGACCCCGAAGGTCGGTCGCCAGCTCTGGCAAACGCTCATGGATAAGGACGTAGCCCCCTGTGGCCTCGGCGCACGCGATACGTTACGGCTAGAGGCGGCGATGGCGCTCTATGGTCAAGACATTAATGACAGCACCACGCCACTAGAGGCCGGTCTAAAGTGGTTGCTCAATTTTGATGGCGATTTTATGGGGCAATCTGCGCTCAAACAACAGCAAGCGGCAGGTGCTTTTAAACGACTGGTGGGCCTGCAGATGGAAGGCCGCAATATTGCCCGTCATGACTACCCCGTCTGCGTTGAGGGGAAGGCCGTAGGCACTGTCACCAGCGGTTCGTTTTCGCCGACCTTGGGGGTTGCGATCGCACTCGCCTACCTCCCCGCCGAATTTGCAAAAATTGGTCAGCCCGTAACCGTCGAGATTCGGGGCAAGCAATGTCCTGCAACAGTTGTGAAACGGCCCTTCTACCGTCGCCCCAAATAGGCAAAAGTCGTGCACAATATTCGCTAGACTGATTAAACCCGCAACACCGGAGCACTCCATGAGCTTTGAATATCCAGATACCCTCAAATACTTCGATTCCCATGAATACATTCATCTAGACGGAGATGTCGCGACGGTGGGCATCACCGCCTATGCGGTTGATCAGCTTGGGGACATCGTATTTGTTGAACTCCCTGAAGTTGACGAGCAACTCACCAAGGGCGAGACCTGCGGCAACATTGAATCAGTGAAAGCCGTTGAAGATCTGTATGCCCCCATCACGGGCAAAGTCATTGAGTGCAACGCAGCCGTAATTGACGCTCCCGAAACCTTGGCGGAGGATCCCTATAATGGTGGCTGGCTTCTAAAAATCCAGTTGAGCGACCCCTCTGAGCTAGAAGACGCCCTCTCAGTAGATGCTTATCGAAGCCTTGTTGAAGGTCATTGATCGATTGCCACTACCATCTAAGCGGCTAAGTGTTTTAACTTACTAGAATGACGCTGAAATTTACAATTCTTTACAGCAAAGTGCGTGGCTTGATCGGAGTATCAAGGGATACATAGTTTGAGCGTTGTAAAACTTTAACTAAAGTTGAGTTTTTTGTATGCAATCGCTATAATCATGCCTAGTTTTGTAACAAGAACTACAGCTGAGTAGTTCCAAGGGAGGTCAGGCTTTGGCAAGAAGACGGAAGCGTAAGAGTCGTCGTCGTCAAGAAGGACGGAGAATTCTCGAGAGTATACCTCAGTTCAGTATCGAAAGCGGTGAAGACAAGCCCGTGACGGCTGCTCGAAAGTATATTCAAGATGCCGGTATTGTTCCCCCGGCCTTGTTGCTGGTTAAAAGGAATGAACACACCACCGACCGCTATTTCTGGGCAGAAAAAGGACTGTTTGGTGCCCAGTATGTTGAAGAGAATCACTTCCTCTTTCCTAGTCTACGCTTTGAAGTAGAAGAGACAGAGAGTATTCCTGAAGGTGCTGTTGCGGTTGCCGCAGGTTAAATCTAGCTCCGAAAAATAACAAGCAGTGGAGGCTCTAGAGTCTCCACTTTTTTGTTGGGTCCATAGAGCTTAGGTGAGAGAGTCTTTGTGCCTGAAGGTCCAGAAATTAGACAAGCGGCAGATCGAATTGCTGCTGCCGTAGTGCGTCAACCGCTTCAGGAGGTTTGGTTTGCTTTCCCGCACCTACAAGGGCAGGGGGCGGCGCTGAGCGCTAGCCAAATTACAGAGGTGCAAACCTGCGGTAAGGCGATGCTGATTCACTTTGAAAACGACCTCAGCATTTACAGCCACAATCAGCTCTATGGGAAGTGGATGGTGCGGCGAGCCTATCACTACCCCGAAACGAACAGGCAATTGCGGTTAGCCATTCATTGCGATCGCAAGTCTGCTCTCCTCTACAGCGCGTCTGACATCGAAGTTCTCGATAAAGATACTATTCTATCTCACCCCTTCTTGAGTCGGATTGGTCCCGATATCCTTAGCCATCAAGTGACCGTAGAGACCGTAGAAGAACGATTCCGATCTCCACAATTCCATCGCCGCCGTTTGACAACACTTTTGTTAGACCAGCATTTTCTGG
>JBAUJD010000853.1:0-6265 GCA_049683515.1 Thermosynechococcaceae cyanobacterium
GTCGGAAGAGTCGGTAGTGGGGGGGATGCGTCTGCAGTACCTGACGTTGGGGGCGGCGGGGGTCGAAGTCTTGATAGACCTGATCGACTTCCCAACCCCAGATTTTTATATCTAAAGGGGCTTCCCAGGTGATGTCTTGGTAGAGGTAGGCAACAATCTGCATGGAGGGGTGCAAGACCTTTCGCCTCAACGTGCTTGCCTATCTTAACCTTGGCCTTAGAGTGAGGCGATAGGAACCTGAATTATCTTGGCCTTTCTGAAGCTAATAAACGATAGATAATCTGGTCGGGTGGACAATCGCCCATCCGACCGGAAAGCTAGAATTTCATCTGCTCCAGTATTTTGAGAGTTCTTTGATATCGGGCCGTATCACCCTCTCTTTGATAGAGGCTAGCTGCTCTTTCTAAGTCCGAAATTGCACCCAGCCGATCGCCAAGATCAGCGCGAGTAACGCCTCGATTTTTATAGACGTGGGCGAGGTTAGGATCGATACTGAGCGCCTTATCAAAGTCTTGAATAGCGCCTTGCAGATCATGATTCGAGGCGCGGACGGCTCCTCGATTGCTGTAGTTGCGAAAATCTTTGGGCCTTAGTACAATGGCTTGGTCAAAGTCGGCAATCGCTTGGCGATACTGCTGCAAAGCTAAGAAAACGTTGCCGCGTCCACCATAGGCATTGTAAAAGCTGGCGCTTATGTTCAACGCTCGATTGTAGTCAGAGAGCGCTTGCTGTAGTTTGCCCACCCGATAGTAGGTGAGACCGCGATCGCTGAGCGCCTCTATAAAATTAGCGTTTAGCTCTAGCGCTCGGTCATAATCGGCAATGGCGCGCGCGTTCTGATTCAGATTCATATACGTCAGACCGCGATAGTAATAGGCAGAAGCCAGTTGAGGATTAAACTGTAAGGCCAAATCAAAGGCTCTGAGGGCTTGAGCATAGTCCTGAAGCGACCCGAGCGCCATGCCGCGAATTTGATAGGCGGTGGCCGAGTTTGATTTTTGTTTGAGAACTTGGGCCGTGGTGGCTATTGCATCCCTAAATTGTCCCTGCCGATTTTGCTCCGACGCCTGCAGCAGTAAATCATCAATGGGTGTAGGGCTGGGTGGACGAAACTCAGGGGAGCCAACCACGTCAGGAGCCAGATTCATAAAGGTCTCAATCGGAATCCCCAAGTTAAAGCCAGTCTTGATAAAGATGTCGGGGTTGACGCTTTCATTCTGCACTTGGGTCGTCGTATCAGCACGCCCATGAATACCAATTAACTGACCGCTCTCATTGAGGATGGGACCACCACTCATTCCTGGCAGCGTGTTGTTTGAGTATAGAAGCGCATAGCCATCTGCCAGGGGACGAGCTGAGTGGGCAATCATGTTACCCGTGCTAAAGCTATAGATGGAGTCCGTAATGGCCTGGGTACGGAGTGGGAACCCCGCGACATAGATCGCTGCGCCCTCCGTCGTGCGATCTAATTTCGCAATGCGGGCTATATCATGACGTTCGGCGCTCACAAATTGAGCCGTTGCCAAATCAACATTGGGGTAGTGGCGAATGGTTCCAGGCTGAAGACGATACTGCTTGCCGGTCGGCGTCATGACTTCATAGTCATCATTGGTGGCAATGACGTGGGCTGCGGTTAGTACCGTGTAGGTCTGCCCGTCCCGCTTAATTAAAACGCCAGATCCTGTTGATTGACTGCTGATTTGCACCGTGGTGCTTTTTGCGATCGCGTTAACTTCAGTTGCGCTCAAAGCCGTTGCGATCTGAGATGCCATCAAGACGAGCGCTGGCCCCACCAAGCCTAAAGAAAACGCCTGAACGAACTTCATTTGCGGTATGACCCAATTGAGTATGACTGCTGACCTCTGGCGATTTCGAAACGAACCGTTCAAAATGCCAAAACCCTAGCCTTAATCATGCCATAGTCACCCTGAACTGCTAATCCCCAGCTCAGATCCATGGCAAGAGCTGCTATTGAGGAAAACTCATAACTCCGAACTCTCCCAAGGAGACCGTGCCCACTCCCCCTCAAGACTTGTCAATATCCGCTCTAACGGTCTGGACAAAAGTCCTCATTCACCCGTTAGCGAACGCAGTGGCTGACCTGTTTGCTCTGGCCGCAGATCAGCCTGAGAGGTCATTGATGCTAATCCGAAAAAATCTTTAAATTCATTGGCATTCTTCGTTAAGTAATGTTACCCGTCCGTGATATGATTGCCCTTGGTTTGCAGTAACGCATCCGGACTTATTTCTTAGCCAGTGGACCCTGCTAATTTGCCAGAACCATCACCCTTATCTTCGAGAGAAGATGATGCTGACCCAGCGACGGCAAACGAGTCGGGCGACTCAATGAGTGAGTTCTATCAGCTCAAACAAGAGTTGATTACAACCACGCTTATCCTTACAGGGCTGACCTTTGGCCCGGTTTGGTGGGCCTACTCTCTGACTACGGCACTCAACGTTCTCGTGGGTGCTTTAACTGGAGCAGTATACATGCGGTTGTTAGCCCGGAATGTGGAGCGGCTGGGTACAGAGCAGGGGTCGGTGGGCAAGAGCCAACTGGCGGTTTTTGTTGGGGTCATTATCGTGGCCAGTCAATGGGAAAACCTGCAGGTGCTGCCTGTTTTTTTAGGTTTCTTGACCTATAAAGCGGCCATCATCGTGTACACGCTGCGGACTGTGTTTAAGCCAAGCGATCGCACCTAATCTATCCAGATGAAGTCGGTCCCCAAAATTTTTTTGAAGTTCCAACGAGGTTGTGCACATCATGCACTACGGCAGCCTTCTGCTTGATTCCATCGGCTTTTTTGATCCCCTTCCCCTAGCCAGACTAGAGGTCGGACATCATTTCTATTGGCATATTGGTGACAAGACCGTTCACGGTCAGGTGTTTATCAACACTTGGATTGTAATTGGCCTCTTGCTGATTGCCTCCGTTGCCGCGACTCGGAATATCCAGAGAGTCCCCAGCGGTATTCAAAATCTCATGGAATACGCGCTGGAATATGTGCGGGATTTAACCAAATCACAAATTGGTGAGAAAGAGTATCGTCCTTGGGTTCCCTTTGTCGGTACACTTTTCTTATTCATCTTTGTGGCGAACTGGTCCGGTGCCTTGGTGCCCTGGAAGCTCTTTGAGATTCCAGGAGGTGAGCTAGCGGCTCCCACCAACGACATCAATACGACGGTTGCCCTCGCGCTCCTGGTGTCCCTCGCTTACTTCTTTGCGGGGTTCAGAAAAAAAGGTCTAGGCTACTTTGCGAAATACATTGAGCCGACTCCTATTTTGCTCCCCATCGCGATTCTCGAAGATTTCACCAAACCGCTTTCCCTAAGCTTCCGACTGTTTGGAAATATCCTGGCTGACGAGCTGGTGGTAGCTGTTTTGGTGTTACTGGTTCCCCTGTTTGTTCCGTTGCCGGTGATGATGTTGGGTCTATTTACGAGCGCGATTCAAGCCCTTGTATTTGCGACCTTGGCTGCGGCCTACATCCACGAGGCACTCGAAGGCCACGGGGAAGAAGAGGCCCACTAGCGCCTCACTGCCTGATTTCGCAGGCTAAAAAGCAGCGATCGCTGCACCGTTATTGTTCTGTATTTCAAATTTAAGGAAAGACACTATGGATCCTTTAGTTCAGGCTGCATCTGTTATTGCTGCTGCTCTAGCCATTGGCCTCGCTGCAATTGGCCCTGGTATTGGTCAAGGTAATGCTTCTGGATCAGCCGTTGAGGGGATTGCCCGTCAGCCTGAAGCGGAAGGTAAGATTCGGGGAACGCTGCTACTCACCCTAGCGTTCATGGAATCCCTAACGATCTATGGTTTGGTAATCGCCTTGGTCTTGCTCTTCGCCAACCCCTTTTCCTAGGCGAAACGTTCGTCAGGGATGTCCAGTGATGTCCCTGACACTGTATTTTTAACCAGCAAAGCTTGCTGATCGGCAACCCTTGCTGGCGTCCTACCCAGCGTTACTACCGAGAACATGTTTGATTTTGATCTCACGTTGCCATTGATGATGGCGCAGTTCATTGCCCTTGTGTACGTGATGAACATTGTTTTCTATAAGCCGTTGACCAAAGCGATTACGGATAGAGAAGACTACGTTCGTTCCAACACAACTGGCGCACAGGCGCAGCTCGATCAAGCAAAGCAGTTGGCCGAGCAATACGAGCAAGAACTCGCCGATACTCGCCGCCAGTCGCAGGCTACGATTGTGTCTGCCCAACAGGAAGCTCAAAAAATCGCACAGCAAGAAATTGCTGACGTTCAAAAGCAGATTCAAGCTGAGTTGCAGCAGGCTCAACAGGAGCTTGAGCAGCAAAAGCAGAGCGCATTTCAGGCCTTAGAAGGTCAGGTAAATACGCTGAGCAACCAAATTCTCGATAAGCTTCTTGTGTAGGAGCACGGCATATACAATCACAACCCGCATCGCAGTTAAGGATAAATCATGGGGATGTTGAATGGGCTAGCCGGAGCGGCTGGCATGAGGTTAGCTGAAGCCGAGGGCTTTGGCCTTAATCTAGATATTTTTGAAACCAACGTTATTAACTTGGCGATTGTGGTCGCCTTGGTGGTCTACTTTGGTCGAGGCTTTTTAGGCGGCATTTTGTCGAAGCGGAAAGATGCGATCGCATCTGAAATCAAAGAAGCCGAAGAGCGTCAGAAAAAGGCATCAGCCCAGCTTGCTGAAGAGAAAGAAAAGCTGGCTCAAGCCCAAGAAGAAGCCAAGCGCATCTTAGCCACTGCCGTCGAAAGTGCCAGTGCCGCCAAAGCTCAAATTTTGGCCCAGGGCAAACAAGAGATTGAGCGCATGAAAGCTTCCGCCTCTCAAGACACGACCAGCAGTGAAGAACGCGCCATGGCCGAACTTCGGCAGCGGGTGGCAGAGCTAGCCCTCCAGCAGGTAGAACGCGAATTGGGATCTCGACTCGGCGACAACACCGAGGCCCAAAGCAAACTAATTGACCGCAGTATTTCCTTGTTGGGAGGTAGCTAATGACCCAGAATGCCGTGAGCGCGGCCATTGTCGAGCCTTACGCAGAGGCTCTGATGTCCGTGGCCCAATCCAAAAACATCACCAATGAAGTCGGCGAAGATGTCAAAGGCATCCTTGACCTCCTTAACGCCTCAGACGATCTGAAGGAGTTTCTGACCAATCCCCTCACGAAAGGGGAGGCCAAGAAAGCTGTTCTCAAGAAGATCCTTCAGTCTCAAATTCAGCCTTACTTTTTCAACTTTCTGATGCTCTTGGTCGATCGCCGCCGGACCTTTTTGCTGGAAGCGATTTGCAAAGAGTACCAATCCCTACTGCGGAAGCTAAACAATACGGTCTTGGCAGAAGTTGTTTCGACCATCGAGTTGAACGATAAGCAGAAAAAGCAAATTATCGCCAAAGTTCAGCAGATGACCCAGGCCAATCAAGTGGAACTTGCTAGCAGCATTGATACGAGTTTGATTGGCGGCGTCATTATTAAAATTGGGTCCGAGGTGCTAGATGCTAGCATTCGCGGCCAGCTTCGTCGCATGACCACTTCCCTCACGAGTGCCTAGCCGCTCGCTCCTGTCCTATCATCGCAAACCCTAATTCAGAGCAAGTCCCATGGTAAGCATCAGACCTGACGAAATTAGCAATATTATTCGCCAGCAGATCGAAGAATACGATCAGAAAGTAAAAGTTGATAATGTTGGTACCGTCCTTTCTGTAGGTGACGGTATTGCCCGTGTCTATGGTCTTGAGAAGGCCATGGCCGGTGAGCTACTAGATTTTGAAGACGGCACCGTTGGGATTGCCCTCAACCTAGAAGAGGACAATGTTGGCGCAGTCCTCATGGGCGATGGCCGAGGTCTGCAGGAAGGCAGCTCGGTGAAGTCCACCGGCAAGATTGCTCAGATTCCAGTGGGCGATTCCTTGGTTGGTCGTGTGCTCGATGCCCTAGCACGTCCCCTCGATGGCAAAGGCGATTTGAACACCACAGAGACTCGCCTCATTGAATCGATGGCTCCTGGCATTATTGAGCGAAAGTCTGTCTACGAACCCATGCAGACGGGGATCACTGCGATTGATTCCATGGTTCCCATTGGTCGCGGCCAGCGAGAACTCATCATTGGCGACCGCCAAACCGGTAAGACAGCGGTTGCGATCGATACGATCCTCAATCAAAAGGGCGGCGACGTCATTTGCGTCTATGTGGCTGTGGGACAAAAAGCGTCCACCGTGGCACAGGTTGTTGATGTGTTCCGAGAAAATGGGGCGCTTGACTATACGGTTGT
>JBAUJD010000854.1:0-2053 GCA_049683515.1 Thermosynechococcaceae cyanobacterium
CTGCGTTACGCTGCTATGGTTTCTACACTAACCTTCAAAAGGGCTGTTGAAATCCACCAGCAGTACCTAGACAAACGCTGCATTGATAAAAGCGCTGAAGAAGAAATCCTCAATTTTTTGGGTTGGAGTGATTCCTTTGGGGAATTGGTAACATTAGTCCAATCCTTGAAATTGCCAAGAGTCAAGGGTATCAAATAGAAGAACTGTAAACCCTTATCCCATCTTGATTGGAGAGCGTTATACTATACATCAGTCACGAAGGATTATTCTCTTTATAGAAAGCACAATAGAGGTCAAGTGGTTACAACTCTTAACAAGCCATCTTCTCTAATTCATGAAATCCAGCTTGAAAACGTGGGTAACTGGAGCTTATTCAAATTCAGTGAATCCCTTCAACTGCGAATGGAAAGCTTGTTGGAAAAGAAAAAAACTGATCAAATTACTCCCGATGAAATTGCTGAGTTGGATGCAATTGGGGAGTTAGATCGAATTTTTACCCATATTAATGCGATGCTTGCTGCTCAAAATGTCAATCGGTGATGAACTTAAGCAAGCAATTTGAGAACGGGCTAAATACATCTGTGAGTATTGTCATTCACCAGAACGACTGAGTGCCAATCGATTCACCGTTGATCATGTCATTCCAAAATCATTGGGTGGTTCTGATAGACTTGATAATCTCGCACTTGCCTGTCGTCGTTGCAATGAGAGGCGATACAACTTTGTAGCTGGCATTGATCCAGATACTCAGGAGATTGTTCCTATTTTCAATCCTCGCAAACAAAAGTGGGAAGAGCATTTCGGTTGGCTAAGTCAAGGCGTTGTCATAGAAGGAACTACGCCCATTGGTCGCGCAACTTGCCTGCGTCTCGATTTGAATGATATCCGTTATCCAGAGAACGATTCTATTCGAGAAACAAGACGGTTTTGGATACAAACCGGATTGCATCCTCCAGCAGATGATCCATGCCAAGCGCGATCGCAACTTTCTTCCCTATGAATGCTCCCTTTAAAATCTCAAGAGGTGCCAGTTCTCTCGGTTGACTGATGCCACCGTCTAAAATGAGAGCAGTTCGGGAGTAACGTTTCATTATGGTTAGTACAGCTCCTTTAGTTAAACAGCCTGTTCCGCAGCCTATTGGCGAGCAGCGTGTCGTGTTGCGATCGCTCACCTGGCAGGGCTACCTAGCCGTCAGACAGTCGCTCAGTCCCGACCGTAATACACGCTTAACTTACTCCAAAGGAACCTTAGAAATTACCATGCCGCTTGAGATTCATGAGTTTTTGGCTTGGTTAATTGGGCGCTTCATTTATATCTTGGCGTCAGAGTTGGGCATGAAGCTAAAGACAATGGGGTCTACAACCTTAGATCGAGAAGGGCTAGATCGTTCAAGTGAACCGGATGCAGCCTATTACATTCAGAATCAACCGTTGGTGGCTGGGCGAGATGTTGACTTAGAGAAAGACCCACCGCCGGACTTGGTGGTAGAGGTGGATATTACTCACACTGATATTGATAAGCTCCAGCTCTATGCCAGCATGGGTGTGCCGGAGTTTTGGCGGTACAACGGCGAGATTTGGCGGATTTACTGTTTGCAGGGTAATGATTATGTGGAAGCTCAGGTGAGTTCTACATTCCCGCAGGTACCGAAAGCAAAGCTTTATGAGTTTTTGACGGCAGCTCGGCTCGATGAGATGGAGGCTGATCGAGGCTTGCGAGAGTGGGTGCGATCTTTATAGCTGCTGTGGTGTCATAATCAAAGCTACCTAGCGTAGTCTCATGCCATGATTGCTAGTTCTCAACACCAGCCCATGTCAATCGAAGCTTACCTAGAATGGGAGCCTCGCCAAGAACTTCGCTATGAGTTTGTCAATGGGGAGGTATTCGCCATGACAGGTGGCACGCTCCCTCACAATGACATTGCCATCAACTTACTCACGGCCCTGCGTCCTCACGTTCGTAAACAGGGTTGCCGTATCAACATCGCAGACGTAAAGGTTAACGTCACTCCGACGATTTACCGCTACCCTGATCTAGTTGTGAGCTGTGATC
>JBAUJD010000855.1:0-2187 GCA_049683515.1 Thermosynechococcaceae cyanobacterium
GCCCCCAGGCGAGGGGCAAACCAAGCACCATAGCGATAAAGGCTAGGGGCAAACTCCGAGCCATCGGTGCAGAGCAAAATATGTTTCATGACTTTTTCTCGTCCTTTACCGTTAGTGGCTAGCCAGCTTTTCTAGTGCGCTGGGTTTATCGTGCTCAGCTAAATCTTTGAGCAGGGTTTCACTGGCCTCGTTCAGACCTACTAAATTAACGTCTACTCCGTTTCGACGAAATTTAAGGACCACTTTATCCACCGCTGCCACCGCTGATTGATCCCAAAGGTGAGCATGGGTCAGATCAATTTTGACGGATTCAAGGTCTTCGTCAAAGTTAAAGGCAGCCAAAAATTCATCGACTGAGACAAAAAAGATTTGACCGGCAATGTTATAGATACGGTGCAGCCCGTCGGAACTCAAGACCGGATCAACAAAGACCAGTTGAGCAATCTGGCGTGAGAAAAAGATAGTGCTGAGGGCAACCCCCGTAATCACACCGATGGCTAGGTTATGGGTCCAGATGGTGATTACCACCGTGGTAATCATCACCACCGTTTCGCTCTGGGGCACGCGCTTAATATTTTTAATCGACCCCCAATTAAAGGTACCAATCGACACCATAATCATCACCGCCACCAAGGACGCCATCGGAATTTGCTTTACCCACGGCCCTAGCACCAGAATCAGAAAGAGCAAAAAGACGCCTGCCCAAAACGTTGATAAACGCTGGCGACCGCCCGACTGGATATTGATTACCGATTGCCCGATCATGGCGCACCCTGCCATGCCCCCGAATAAACCGGCCACAATATTGGCAATTCCTTGGCCCTTGGCTTCCCGGTTCTTATCGCTGGGGGTGTCTGTGAGTTCGTCTAGTAAAGACGCGGTCAGTAAAGACTCTAGCAACCCCACAATGGCAAGGGGCATAGCATAGCTCAATAGAATTTGTAGCGTTTCAAAGGTGAGCGGAATTTGGGGCAGCGCAAATAGCGGTAGCGTTTCGGGTAGATCGCCCATATCACCGACGGTGGGCACCTGTAGTTTCATCGCGATTGAAATCGCCGTTAGCGACACGATCGCAACCAACGGAGAAGGAACTGCTTTGGTCAGGCGAGGCAGCAGGTAGATGATTGCAAGTGCGATCGCAACCATTCCGTAGGCAATCAGGGGCACATTGGTTAACTGCGGAATCTGCGCCTGAAAGATTAAGATAGCGAGGGCATTCACGAACCCAATCATCACGGCCCGAGGAATAAACTTCATCTGCCGCCCCAACTTGAGCAGACCGAAAATAATCTGTAGAACGCCAGTCAGCACCGTGGTGGCGAGGAGGTATTCGAGACCATGCTCTTTGACTAGATCAATCATCAGCAGTGCCATCGCCCCGGTCGCCGCTGAGATTAACCCCGGACGGCCACCGACAAAGGCAGTCACCACGGCAATACAAAAGGAGGCATACAGCCCGACTTTAGGATCGACACCTGCAATGATTGAAAATGCGATCGCCTCTGGGATTAATGCCAAAGCCACCACCGTTCCCGCCAAGAGGTCGGCTTTTGTATTCGAGAACCATTCGCGTTGCCAAGTCACTGCAGTCAAATTTAAAGATGGGGATGAAGGTCCATTGGACTATAGGCTATAGTTCTTCCCCTCCACAAGGAAGCATCTCTTGGTAGCAAGTTCAAGACAACAGATAACAAGGCAATATTGAGGTTATCGGCGCATGCTGTAAAACAGCCTTGCCGCCTCACGTCTGCAAACAGCTTCAGTTCAGCCTAGAAATAAGCGGTTTTGCTATCGAAAGGTTGCCGTTTGATAAGAGAGTCTCTATAGAGGGTTCATCAGTCACAACATCAAAGGCATTGGCGACAGCAGTAGGCATAGCGCGGGGTCGGCCAGTTTGAGCATCCGCAAAGACCCACTCGGTTTCTCCGACGGCTAAAACGGCTTGGTCAGCAAGCCGAAAGAAACGATACTGACGCTGGGCGCGAACTCTTTTAATCTCCGCACACCAAGTCAAAATCGCAAGGGGTTCTCCCTCAAAGGCGGGTCGCAGGTATTCAATTCGGTGAGATTTTGCAATCCAGGTTGCACCTACTGCAGCGGTTGATTGGGCACAGGTGGTGTGCTGGGCGTGGGCGATCGCAACCACCTGCATCCACTGCACATACTCGACATTATTAAGGTGGCCGT
>JBAUJD010000856.1:0-4253 GCA_049683515.1 Thermosynechococcaceae cyanobacterium
ATTGTCCCTGGGGATTGATGTATCCAGTACTGCTCCCGTGACGAACCAAAGCCAGTCCTTCTGAAAAATTGTCGGCCTGTTCAAATTGAGATGAGATCACCATTTTGCCCGATCTGTCAATAAAACCGTATTGACCCGATAAGCCATTAGCGGGGATTGGGTCTGGGCTTGGGGAGTGCTGAGAGATCTGGGCTTGTATTCTTTTACAGCCGAACGGCGATAAAAAGACCAAGATCCAACTCAGTGTTGTGAACAGTAATAAGCGTCTTACTTTTTGAGAGGTGAACATCTTCTCTCTTTACTCAGATGACAAAGAGTGCCTTTGCTAATGTGCTGTAAGCGTTAACCGGCAGGCTCTGATCATATCTCAAAGGGCAAAGATGCGATCGCCAACACCATGCTTTGATCAGAATGGTTCTAACCAGGTTAGATGAAGAGCAAGCGCCTGAAGAAGCCCATCATCTGTTGAGCAGAGCCGAAACAGATGCTTCACCTTCTGCGAGTCGTGCCATCATAGATATGGTGATCACGATTATTTCATATCGGCTTGAGCAGCTTAGTCGAAAGGAGGTTGAGGTCATGCTGAGTCTTGCTATGAAAGAAACTAGGGTTTATCGAGAAATTAAAGAAGAAGGTCGAGAAGAGGGCCGAGAAGAGGGTCGAGAAGAAGCCCGTCTAGAGACGGCTAACTTGGTGTTCGGCTTGCTTGAGAAGCGTTTTGGTACACTGACAGATGATCTTCGCTCGACGGTGGAAGGACTCTCTTTACCTTTGTTGAAATCTCTTACGATCGAAAGCCTCGATTTTTCGAACATAGACGATCTTCACCGCTGGCTTGCAGCTCATTCCTAGTGAGAAGCATAGGGTCAGTCTTGTCTACTCCCATTTTTCCCTGTTACAAAATTTTGTGGACGATACAATTCAGACAAAACTCAGAACGTCGAGTTTAGTCTACCTTATGACTGAGCACCGTTTATTCTGATGGGTAATGGACTCTAACCCCTCTCTGCAATCATGAAACGCTCAAAACAAACATCAGCCACAGATCGCTCAGTCTACAGTGAATTTGGCTCCCCCTCGGCCAAAACAACCTCTCGCCCCGATTTACCCGTCGCAGAGCAAAAGCTGACGGTGCAGGCCTCTCGCAAGGGTCGTAGGGGCAAAACTGTGACGGTGGTGAGTGGGTTCCAGACCTCAGCAGAAAAACTCACGGAGCTGGCAAAGCAGCTCAAAAGCCAGTGCGGCAGTGGTGGCACCATCAAAGATCAAACAGTCGAGATTCAGGGCGATCACAGCCAGAAGCTTGCAGAAGTGCTGAAAAAACTGGGATACCCCGTCAAGATAAGTGGTGGCTAGCGCTGCTCTTCTAGCGTTGTCCAGCCCGGTTGCCAGAGGTCGCGATCGCACAATGACTTCGCACTGGTCCAAAACTTGACTGTGGAGTCACAGGCCGATACCAGTTCCGCAAAAACAAGCTTGCCTTCATTCTTGCGATTAATGACGCGAAAATGTCGCCAGCCAAAGGTAGACTCTCGGGCAGTCCACTTGGACCCCAATAAATGGGGGAATCGCTGTTTCTTCACACCGATAGCGCCGGTTCAAGATCTAATAAGGTGAGTAAACGCTCAAGGTCAAAGTGCTGGGCAAACATTTTTTCAATACAGTCCACCTTAACCGCCTCATGGAGCCGCACCTGACCAAAGGCTCGATCCACAATTTCCACCGTTGTTAACGTATCCGAATCCACCAATAGCACCGGAATCTCTAAATCTTTAGCGCGATTGAGAACAAGGGCGTGAGGGGCAAATCGCCCTGTTAAAATCAGGCATTGCGTTGAGGCTTCCAGCGCGGCAAGCTGTAGATCGGTTCGGGCGCTGCCGGTTACCACCGCCATATTGACCGCCTTATGAAAATATTGGAGGGCTGAATTAACGTTCATGGCCCCAATCGTAAGCTGCTCCACCATCAGGCCTAGGCGATTATCACAGCACAAGACCTCTGCCTGAAGTTGATCCACTAGCTCTGCCACACTAACGCTCCGCAGCAGTGAGCTAAAGGGCATTAAACCCAGTACCGCAATCTGTTGTGATTCTAAAAAGGGCTTCACCTGCTTAGAGAACACTTCAAACTGCGCCGGGGGGATATCGTTAATCAGAACACCAATGAGGCGATCGCCTAGTCGCCGCTTCGCATCCAGCAAGGCATCGACACACTTAGGCGAATGTCCCCGCATCACCAAGACGATCTCAGAGTCAACCCCTTCAGCCATTTGGGCTAAAGATAAATCAAAAATCTGACCCTGGTGAAGCGTACTTGGACCCTCTAGTATCACGAGATCACTCTTTTGCATTTGGCAATATTGAGTGAGCTGTTGCGGGTAGTCGAGCTGATCTTCACCCTGCATCCGCTGAAGCAGATGGGCAGTATCTAGCCAAAGCACCGTGGGGCGAAGCTGATCATCGGTAAGATTCAGCGTTTGCTTTAAGAAGTCGATATCTTCATCAATGCCATTGGCCGGTGCAGAGGTTGAGAAGGTACTGAGAGGCTTGCCGTATGAAATCTTGAGTCCCTTTGAGAGCAGCGACTTCGCCAACCCTAAAACCGTGGCCGACTTACCGCTGTAAGCCTCTAATGAGCCAATCAGCAAATGCTTCACTGCAATATCCTTATCTCAGTTGGGTGAGCGATACTCAATCTTCTAGCTTTAAAAGCTTACGATAAAAGGTCTTCGGGAAGTCCGCAACTTTAGATCGACGATAGCTCGTAATCACCTCAATTAAAAACCCAATGAATTCAAAGTTGGTGATCGTCATTTCGTAGCTTAACTCGGAGTCACTATCAAACTGCATCCGACAGCGGGTGAGGTCTGCCGGGAGGCTAGAGACATTCCAAGTAGACACAAAGGGAATGTTCTCCCCTCCTTCAATGCCACGGTGCCCCTCTAAGTTGCCGTGCTGATAGAGCGCAATTGCCAACGGCAATAGGTCACGTTTATTGCCTCCCTGGTAGTAAGGGAGATAAACGTTAACGTCTCTGGGGGGGGCAGGTTGAATCGTTTCGATTACAGCAGCCATAGATTAAGGATCCTTACAGACGATGCATTGAAAATCTTTCTATACAGAGTATGGGCCAATGCCTGTTGATTCTTGCGGGTCGCCCTAAATTTTCTGCTCAAGAATGACAGCTCACCTGCAAAATAGAGAAAAGGATCTCTCTGCTCAAGAATTAAGACTAGAGAGATTCTTAACTTAACTTTATGGTATACGTGAGAAGGGCCGTAGTGAGATTATGTTTCTCCCCCAGATGAGTCTAGACCCTCATCTATCCGCCAAAATGCTGCAGCCGCAGCCTTTACCCTAATGGTCAATTAAGCACGATGGCACCTTTAGTTGCGAACTACTACTTAACCTATCGCTGTAATGCCCGCTGTCATTTCTGCGACATTTGGTCCCTAGAGCATGGGCAAGAAGCCAGCCTAGAAACTATTATTCACAATTTAAAAGACTTGAAGCGACTTGGCGTTAAGTACATCGACTTCACGGGCGGTGAACCTCTCCTGCGCTCTGATGTCGGGATTATCTATCAAACCGCCAAGGAGCTGGGCTTTTACACCAGCATGACCACCAATACGATTCTCTATACTCAAAAGGCCAAAGAGATCCGGGGTCTGGTTGATTTTCTCAATTTTTCTCTTGATGGCGGCGATGCTGAGACTCACGATCAATCGCGGGGCGTTCAAATTTTTGACACCTTGGTTGAATCCGTGAAGGTTGCCCTTGAGTTGGGTGAATATCCAGTCTTGAACCATACGGTGACGGCCCAAAACTACAATCGCCTGAATGAAGTCGCTGAACTCGGTCAGCGACTAGGGGTTCGGGTCTGGCTTAACCCTGCCTTCACGGCCCACAGTAATTACAATGACAAAAAGAATCCTACGCCTGAAATTGTGGCCGCGATTGAAAGCAGTGCGCGGCAGCACCCCAACCTGGGCTACAACAAAGCGGCCTTAGAGTTCATCAGAGCCGGGGGCAATGATGTTGAGAAGCCTCGCTGTAAAGCAGTGGATGCAGTGATTGCCATTTCGCCCAATGATGAGCTGTTGCTGCCCTGTTACCACTTTGCCCAGGAAGGCGTCCCTATTGAAGGCAATCTCTACCAGCTCTACCGAGAATCAGAGACAGTGGAAGAATACCGACAATCGCAGGGAAAACTATCGGTATGTGATGGGTGTACCGTATGGTGCTACTTAATCC
>JBAUJD010000857.1:0-3489 GCA_049683515.1 Thermosynechococcaceae cyanobacterium
CTTCGGGATCTTGTCCTCTTTTGGTGATGCGTGAGCCTATCCTATCGAAAGCATTGCAGTGCAGGACTTTCAGCCACTCAATATCAAACGCTTGCTCAAGAGGTCTAACCCAGCACGTCCAAACATCTGGCGCTTGAACATTTTCAGCCGATTATTCTGCCCCTCAACGGGGTCGTTGCTCACTTCCAACGTCATGCCCGCTTTGACCGCATCGTAGTCATCTACTATCCCCTTGGCAAAGCTCTGAAATGCTTGGAGAGAGCTATTCTTTGCCCTTTCAATCCAGAGGTCAAGGTGTTGGGGCAACCGCTTACGTACTAAGAATAGAAAACTCTGGGCTAGCGCAATCGCCACCGATAGATCGCTATGTCCACTCATCTGCTCAAGCATATCTTCTTCATCAGACTGGAGAGTCTCTACTTTTCGCATCACAAGCCACGCAGCTCGTCTTGGGGTAAGCGACTTCTGCTTCGCTATTAGCTTCACAGGAGCGGGTCCGCGACCCGGTAGATCGTTGAGTGATTCGCGCACAGGGCGAACTTGAGGCAGAGATTGACGCAGTTGGTGAGTATAGCGAGCAACGGTCACATAACTGCCTTGATAGCCCTGCTGTTGAATCTCTTTATACAGTTTCTTGCTGTGCTGACGACCTGCATTCCACTGTTGTAAGAGATATGGCTTGTAGGGATCAAGACCACTAACTCTGTGTCGTTGATAACTTTGGCGTTCAGGAAAACTTGGAGCCGCTAATACCAATTCGTCATAATTATGACTTAGATTAGAGGAGTCCTCTACTGGGAGTATCTTCCTCAGATGTCTGGCATTTTGAAGATTGACATTATCGAAAGTGAAGACACCCTCAAGTTTCTTCTTCACCAGCAACCGTTAGCACGTCATCAAGAACGGCTTCAGGCACTCTACTGGCTCAAAAGCAGTCAAGTGACCACCCGATTGGAGCTTTCAAGTCTCCTCGGTCGGGGAGAATCGACAATCTATCGCTGGCTCAAGCTCTACAAAGCTGGCGGCATATCGGCTCTTCTCGAAATCAAACCGAGACCGGGTAAACCCGCCCTCATTAGAGGCGAGGCACTCGACAAACTCAAGCGGCGTTTATCAGACCCCCGTGGCTTTGAAAGCTATGGTGCCATCCAACAATGGCTCTTCGATGAATGTGCTTTGGCAGTGCCCTACAAAACCGTCCACAAAACCGTTCATACCCGTCTTAAGGCCAAGCTCAAGGTGCCTCGGCCTCGGTCGCGTCTGACCGAGGCCGAGGCCGAACAACACGCCTATAAAAAAACTCCCTCACCTGATTGGGGTGATGACAACTCATTTTGCTCAAGAGCGTCCGATACGCTATTGGTGCACTGATGAAAGTCGTTGGGGTCTCAAAACCCTCACTGGGCGTGTGATTACCATGCGAGGGGTTAAACCTGTGGCCCTAGTTCAGTGGCCCCGAGATGCTTTCTGGCTCTATGGTGCGGTCGAGCCGAAGAGTGGGGAATCATTTTTCGTAACTACTCAGTCTAGGAAAGTAGACTCTAGAATCTTCAATGAGTCCTCAGCTTAAATCATAGTGTTGAGAATCACAGAATCGTTCCATCAGCAGCGATGCTTTAAGTTGAGTATCAGTCGAACCGTTATCATCACTTGAGCAAACAATCGTCCCGTCAGACTATTAAAGAAGCCGATATTCGCGCCATTTATCATCAGGGCGAAGATGCTGTAGTAGCGTTAGTAAGCAGTTTAATAGAGCGTATAGAGCATCTAGAAGAGCGCCTTATCAAAGATAGTCATAACAGCCACAAACCTCCTTCAGGAGAAGGTTTCAAGAAACGGACACAAAGCCTGAGGGGTAAGAGCAATCGTAAAAGTGGCGGCCAAAAAGGCCATCGTGGTCACACCTTGCAATGGAGTGAAACGGTCGATGCAGTGGTTATCTACCCGGTCAATGAGTGTCAAAGCTGTGGTTTTTCCTTAGCCGAGGTCGTCGCAATCGAGCATGACCTTCGGCAAGTTCATGAGCTTCCGCCCTTGGCGTTGGAGGTTATCGAGCATCAAGCCGAAGTCAAATATTGTGAGCACTGTCAAAGCTTGAGTCGGGGTACATTCCCAATCGATGTCACCAATGTTGTTCAGTATGGCAGTCACCTCAAAGGGTTGATGGTGTACTTGATGGATGCTCAACTGCTGCCGTTTGAGCGCACCAGCGACTTGTTGAGAGATATCTTTGGGTGCCAGGTCTCTGAAGGCACCCTCTCCAATACGCGTTCAAGCTGTTTTGAGAAATTAGAGGCCATTGAGTCTCTCATTAAAAGCCATATCGAGAAGGCTAGAGTGGGTCATTTTGATGAAACGGGTCTTCGGGTGAACAGCAAGCTTTGGTGGCTCCATGTCGCCTGTACCGATGGATTGACCTACTACTTTATTCATGCCAAACGTGGGACAGCGGCGATGGATGCAATGGACATTCTGCCGAACTTTACCGGCACTAGCATTCATGACGGCTGGAAGAGCTATGCTCGCTATGATTGCGCTCATGGTCTTTGCAATGCTCATCATTTGCGTGAGTTACGCTTTGTCGTTGAACGCTATGAGCAAGCTTGGGCCAAAGAGATGATGACGCTGTTGGTGGAGATCAAAACTCAGGTCGAAAGCGCTAAGGCCGATGGCTTCGACCCGCTCAGTGCAGAGCATGTTGAGGCTTTTGAGCAGCAATACCAAAGGGTGTTAGCGGATGGATTTAAGGCTAATCCAAGCCCACCGATGGATGAGAGTGCGCCCAAGAAACGAGGCAAGCGAAAACAGAGTCTACCGAAAAACCTGCTAGATCGACTTGAGAGGCATCAAGCGGCTGTCTTGGCCTTCATGCATGATTTCCAGGTGCCCTTTGATAACAATCAGGCCGAGCGCGATATCCGCATGATGAAATTGAAGCAGAAGATATCAGGGTGTTTTCGCTCTTTTGTCGGTGCTCAACAGTTCTGCCGCATTCGCGGTTATATCTCGACTTTGAGAAAGCAGGGTATCCCGGTGCTTGATTCACTCAAAAGTGTTTTTGCTGGACATCCAGTAGTGCCAATACTGCAGCCTGAGTAGTTACCATTTTTCTATCGCTTTTCTCATTTAGATGCGGTCTGTTTTGAACTGTTTCTGCAGGAATTTGGGGCCGCCTTCCCCGACAGTATGAATTTGGTGCAGATGGATCAGGCTGGGGCGCATATGGCCCAACAGATCCGATGGCCCCACAATGTCTTGCCGATTTTGCAGCCGTCTCACAGTCCCGAACTCAATCCAGTTGAGCGATTATGGCAAGACCTCAGAAAGCACTTTAAGGGACTGAACTTTCAAGCGATCGCTCACTTAGAGGATGCTTTGTTCTACCAGATCAATCAGCTCTCAACAGAGACGGTCCAATCACTGACGGGATATCAATATATTTTAGATGCTCTTGCTATGCAGGTCACCTAATAGACGAATTGGTATAAG
>JBAUJD010000858.1:0-2051 GCA_049683515.1 Thermosynechococcaceae cyanobacterium
GCCCCCACAATCGATAGCACGCCCCAATCATGCTCTGAGAGGCCGCGCACCACTGCAACAATCGATTCCCCCAAGACAATGATGGTGAACAATCCCACCCGTTCAGGAATATGCGTCATGCTGGGCGGAAACTGCGTGACCCATTGACTTGCCATAAAGGGCGTGGCTAAGTCTAGGATCATGCCGATAGTCCAGAATCCCACTCGCCAAGGCAGCGGCACAAATAGCGATATCAGCCAAAAGGTTGCTCCAGCCCCGAATCCGAGGGCATAAATGGTGGTTAATCCACGCACTTCAGGGACGTGATACCCTGCATTCAAATGTTGCAAAATCAGCAAAATTCTGAATAGCAGGTAGCAAATGGCAAATTCAAGGGATGCGTCGGTTAAACCGGCGTGAATATTGACCGCCATCGCAGCCACAATTGCCATCTCGAAGAGTGAGGCAAGGCGATCAGAGACGTCATCTGTATCAAAACGGGTCGCATAGAAGGTTGCCCCCAGCCAGCACAGCCAAATAGGGATAAAAAAGGCGATGTAGCTCCCCACCCCTCGCCAGTCGAGGTTAAGACTGAGATAACGAGCCAATTCCCCAATAGCAGCAACAAACACGAGATCGTAGAACAGCTCTAGCCAAGTTGCGCGACGCTCGTGCTCATTATCTTCATCGCGTCTTAAACGAGGCGGTTGCCAAAGAGTTTGCGTCATACAGTGAGGCTAAAGGGACTGAGCACCTTCGCATTCTATCGGGGATCGGGTTGAGCAGCGGTGTTTGTTCGGCTGTACGCTCTAGCAAATCACGAGCATTGGATTGCCGCCCTTCTGGAGTTCGTAGGGAACCCGCGTTAGGTTCACGTCGTAACCTGCTTTTTTAGAGGTCTCCATGATGGGATTAAGATAGGGCGATCGCTCCCCGGATGCCGCCTGGGTCAAACTAGAACGCTGGAATGCCCTTACCCCTGAACGCAAAAAGTTTCCGCCCCTGTGCCCTGACTTTGTGATTGAGCTGCGGTCAGAGAGCGATCTATTAAAACCGCTGCAGGCAAAGATGGAGGAGTATTTAGACAGTGGTTTAAGGCTTGGGTGGCTGATCAATCCTCAAGACAGCACGGTTGAGATTTATCGAGCGGGGAAAGAGGTGGAAGCGCTTCAGCTTCCTGCTATGTTGTCAGGTGAGGATGAGTTGCCTGGGTTTATTCTGGACGTTGAGTGAATCACAGTCTGTGAACCAACTGTGATTTATTGTTTTTTAAGGCTTTTTTGCAAATATGATAGTCAGGCTTTCACCCAGGGATTCGCCACAACTTCATGCCTTACAACAAAGTGATCGTCTGTTTCGCAAATTCTCGTAAGACTTCAGGCCGATGTGTCGCTGGCAAAGAGTGGAACAACGGCACTCCAGGCTCATGGGTCAGGCCAGTAAGTGCAAGAGCCTCACATGAGGTTTCGCTAGAGGAGCGCCGCTACCAAGATGGGCGTGACCCAACCCCTCTCGAAATTATTACGATACCTTGTCTGACTCGCCAGCCAGCCCCCCATCAATCAGAGAACCATCTCTTTAATCCTGATCGCGATTGGGAATCAAATCGCAAGTTGCCCTGGCAGCAGATGTCAAACTGGCTTGATAGACCACAATCTTTGTGGGGCGAAGGATATAGCAGCTATGCATATGCCAATAATCGTATTCCCAAAAACACTACCGTCTCGGAATCGCTGAATCTGATCCAAGTCCATGAACTGCAAGTCATTGTCGGCCCTAAGTCGTCCGAATACCCACAGCGCATTGTGCGTGGCGAATTTCAGTATCGAAACAAAAGGTATAAAATGGCGATAACCGACCCAGTTATTGAAAGCCAGTATCTTGCTTGTAAAGATGGTCTTTACAAGATTAATAGACCAATCCTCTGTGTTAGCCTTGGGGATCTATACCAACTATGCCTTACCCATAAGTCCTGAAAGCTTAGTGACAATTGAGTTTCAAGTCTAGGCTTGAGTGTAGAGTGTGACTTGAACTCTTATAACAGCTAAGGGGTAAATCATGCAGATATGGGC
>JBAUJD010000859.1:0-2363 GCA_049683515.1 Thermosynechococcaceae cyanobacterium
GCAAAGGTTTCTGAAATCGTGTAGAGATTTTCAAGGCTGGCGGCGGTGGCAACGACGCGCCCTCGGGGCTGCAGATGGGTCCACACCGCCTTCATAATCTGACGAATGGGTCGCCCCCCTTCAATGCAAACGCGATGGGGGGCTTGCGTGAGTTGGGCTAAGCATTCTGGGGCACTACCCTGCAGCACTTCAACGTTGGTGACAGCAAAGCGATCGCAATTCTCACGAATCAGATTCACCACTTCTTCATCCCGCTCAATGGCGACAATATGACCCTCTGGGCAAAGGAGGCCCGTCTCCACCGGAATCGTGCCGGTGCCTGCGCCCACATCCCACAGAATCGTGTCGGGTTCTAGGCGGAGCTGGGCGATTAGCAGCAGCCGTGTTTCCCGCTTGGTCATCGGAATGCCGGGGAGACGTTCAAATAGTTCATCTGGAACGCCAGGGCTGACGTAGGGCCAAACAGAAGAGGGCATGAAGGATCGAGTCATGATGGGTCTGTTGTCAGTCTACAGTTGCAAAACCCGAAGAGTATTGAGATCGGGGTCGGTACACCCTGTAATATGCCCCCCAACCGCCTGAATCTGACGGAGATAGTCTAAGTCGGCTGCCGTGATTTTCCCGCCGGGATAGAGAACGGGAATGCCGGGGGGATAGGGACAGATCAGTTCAGCACTGATGCGATCAGTGGCCTGCTCCCAAGCAATCGTCTCTTGGGCTGCAAAAGAGGCGGCTCTGGGCGAAAGCTGAGGCACAATAATAGCCTCCCGATGCCAAGTCGGAGTGGTGGTGGCTTGGCGGGGTTGTTCCTGAGCTTCTAGGGCGATCTGACGGAGCGCCTGGACAAGCTGGTTTAGATCGGTTTGGGTCGTCCCCAGGCTGGGCACAAAGGTTAGATGGGAAGGGGTTGGCAACTCTGCCGTGACGGCAAAATGTTCGTGGAGTCGCTGATCAACCTGTAAGCCGTTCAGGCCTACTTTGCTGACGCCCACCGTTAATCGAGTGATGTCGAGGTTAGCAAAGCCCGCTGTGGGGCGTTGGGGGCTAAGCAAGGAGAGTCCCTTGATTTGCTGGAGCTGCTGACGGGTGGCCCTCACGCTGCTGATTAAATGCTCAAGAATCTGAGTGCCCTGAAGCGCCATCTGCTGACGGGCCGCGTCGAGGGAGGCGAGCAGTAGATAGCTAGGGCTGGTGGATTGCAGCCACTGCAGAGCTTGGCAAATCCGTTGAGGAGAAATGCGATCGCCCTGAGTATGCAGCATTGCCGCCTGGGTCAAAGCTCCTAGCACTTTGTGGGTAGACTGAACCGCGAGATCGGCCCCTGCCGATAGCGCCGAGGGGGGCAGACCAGAGTGGAAGGCAAAGTGGGGGCCGTGGGCTTCGTCCACCAGTAGCGGAATATTGTGGGCGTGGGTGAGAGTTGAGATCGCATCCAAGTCTACACAAACCCCTTCATAGGTGGGCGAAGTGACCATGACGGCCTTGGCTTGAGGATACTTATCGAGGGCTTCTGCAATCCGGTGAGGGGCCAGCCCCAATGCAAACTCTGGTCCCAGTTCTGGCTCAATAAAAATGGGCATTGCGCCAGAAAGCGTTAGTCCTGAAATCACAGACCGATGGCAATTGCGGGGCACAATGATGCGATCGTCTGGAGCGCAAACGGCCAAGATTGCGGTCATTACCCCACAGCTAGAGCCATTGGTTAAAAACCAGGTTTGATCTGCGCCAAAAGCCTCAGCCGCGAGCGCTTGTGCTTCAAGGATGACTCCCTCTGGTGCAAAGAGATCATCTAGTTCGGGTAGCTCTGGGAGATCTCTCTGAAAAACAGAACACCCCCAGGTTTGCAGCAGTGCCTTCGGTGTGCCTCTTCCCCGCTTATGCCCCGGCGTGTAGAACGCGTTATGGTTGCGATCTCCCGCAGATTGCAGGGCACTCAGTAAAGGAGTTTGGGCTTGATCTATAGGTTCTTGGGGCATTAAGACGTCCTAAAAGAATCAAACTGGGACAATCTATGGCGTACAGACCACTCCTAAACCTGTCATTTGTCGAATATGGTGGTCAAACGAAACAATCTCGGAAACACCTAAAACTTGCCCCATCAAAATCCTTGGTAAAGGTGTTCATCAATATGCTCGGCATCGTTCGTCGTCAGCTTAGGTGCATCGACGGTCGTAGCCCCAATACTCAAAGTTCCGCACATTTCCCAAGTCTGGGTTTGGGTGATGTTTGGTACTGTAGAGCGAGTCTCTAGATACTGTATGACAGCATCAGGCAGAATATCTGTAAGGTCATAACCTGATGATTCTACTCGCTCAAGCAAAGGATCAGGGATTTCAATTATTAGCTTTGCCATCTTGATTTTT
>JBAUJD010000860.1:0-5329 GCA_049683515.1 Thermosynechococcaceae cyanobacterium
GCTCTCTAGTAACTTGTTGGGCATAGTCGAGAGCTAGAAGGGAATCGTTGATTTGGTAGGCGTCAATGGGGATACTGAATGCAGACAGATAAGCTAGAGAAGACTTCTGACTTCTGGGTGGGTAATGGTTGCAAACACAGCTTGGCTAGATGATCTCATTTTTCACAATATGGGAGATCGCATCTCCGAGCTACAGATCCTAATCCTAGAGCGCTGCGACCAGACCTATCTTGAAATCGCCGACGCCTACGGCTGCACCGAAGGCCACGCCAAAGATGTCGGTTCAGACCTATGGAAACTCCTCTCTCAGCTACTGGGCGAAAAAGTCACAAAAAAAAACTTGGGCTTAGTGTTACCCCGGCATATCCCCGGCGATTTTGCAGCTAGCGTCGAACGTTCCGCGTTGAGTGGATTAGTGGGGCGAGCAGACGCCATCGACCATCTCAATGCCTTGGTGCAGAAAGGACAAAGTGCGATCGCAATCCAAGGCGAAGGTGGCATCGGTAAAACCACCCTGGCCCAAAACTATCTCCATCACCAGGGCTTTAATCGAGTGCTAGAACTGCTGATGGCAAAGGAGACCGCCAACATTACCTCCGCAGAGCGAGTCGTCGAAGAATGGCTGCAGCGAGACTTTAATGACGAACCAGGGCTAGAGTTTGGGATTTCACTGGGGCGGCTGCGTCGACATCTGCAACAGCATCGGATTGGGATACTCATCGATAATCTTGAACCGGCTCTAGATCATCAGGGACGTTTCATTGAACCCCACCGCCACTATGTTGAACTGCTGCGAGTATTGACAGAGGGGCAGGGCCAGACGGTTGTTTTGATGACGAGTCGCGATCGCATCTCTGAACCGAGCCTCACCATCACCCACTATCGCCTCCCTGATCTAGATTACAGCGCGTGGCAGCAGTTTTTTGAAACCGGTGAGCTAGATATCGATGCCGCCAGCCTCACCGAAATGCACCATGCCTACGGCGGCAACGCCAAAGCGATGCAAGTGCTACGCGGCACCATTACCGAAGACTACGAAGGCGATCTCAAATCCTATTGGCAAGACCATTGTCAGCATTTATTGTTTGCCGATCTCAAACATCTGGTCGTCAATCAAGTCAACCGACTCCAGTGTCAAGACCCGCAAGCCTACCGCCTCTTTTGTCGATTGGGGTGTTATCGCTACCAGAACCCCGCCACAGTGCCCACAGCCGCATTAAACGCGCTCCTGTGGGATGTCGCTGCATCGGACCATCGCCGCGTCATAGTCTCCCTTCGCAATCGATCTCTGGTGGATTGCCACAAAGGACAATACTGGCTCCATCCCGTCATGCGGGCAGAAGCGATCGCCCGTCTCCGCAGCAGCGATGAATGGGACAACGCCAACCAAGCGGCAGCAACCTACTGGACCGATAGCGTGCAAACCATTACCCAGCCTCAAGATGCACTGCAGGCGTTAGAGGCTTATTATCACCACGTCGCCATAGAAGATGCTGCTGCCGCCGCCCAAGTCATTCTCAACAGCCGCACCAACCAATGGAATCAGCACCTCTCGTTAGGAAGTACCCTCTACCGTCTGGGGCTACATCAATCGTTGCTGACCGAAATTCCTGTGATTTTAGAACGGGTGGGCGCTCAGCCTGATTTTAGTGAGCTGTATAACATTCTCGGAGACTTTTACTGGACCGCCGGTAAGATTCACGCAGCGATTGACTGCCAGCAAAAAGCGAGAGAGTTGGCAGTTCAGCGCGATCGGACATCAAAGACCCTCACCTCTCGGCAGCGGTACTACCTGAAAATGCTAGAGGTCGATGCGCTGCTGAGTTTGGGGCTATATCACATCGATTTGTGGGAGCTGGAAACGGCGGCGACTTGGTTTGAAGAACTGGTGAAAATCGCAACCAACACGGACCACCATCGCTGGGCCGAAAAAGCATCTCTCTGTCTTGCCTTGGTGAAATCTTACTTGGGTCAGGTGGGGGAGGCGCGATCGCTAGCAGATGCCGCCTACGAGCAAATCGCTCAAGGGACAGGGCGGTCAGCCTATTTCATGCAAATTCTGGGTCAAACCTACGTCAATATCGAACGTTTTGAAAAAGCGAGACACATTTTCAAGCAGGTGCTCACCCATCTTGAATCGAGTAGCTACTCGCAAATTCAGGCTAAAACGCTGCTGGGGTTAGGGGATATCAATCGCAGAGAGAGCGAACTAACGGCTGCATTGCAGCAGCAGCAACAAGCTCTAGAATTACTGCAGACGATAGGCGCACAGTGCGATCTGGCCGAAGCTTGGTTTCAGCTTGGAATTACCTACCAACGTCAACAGCGCTCCGATCTCAGCCAAGATAGCTTTGAACAAGCCAAAAAGCTATTTCGCCAAATGGAGGCACCGCAACAGGTCGCGAAGGTTGTTAGCAGGTTGAACTCAGTCGTAAGAGAATAGATTTAACCGATTCCTATGGCGTAGAGGCTAGAAGGTAGAAGATGCAAACATCCCAGAATTTTGGTTTTCTGAACGTTCATGATCAAGAGTTGGTCAAGCTAGCAACCTTTGCTGAACGCTATTTTGCCGAAGACCCTAGTACTGAGATCTGAAGATAGTCCATCAGTATTATGAATCTGCGTGTGGTAGTTTCAGAACTTCAGATCTCGCGCATAGCTGATGGTTTATTTGCAGATCTCAGTACTAGTACTTGCCTGATTAAGCTCCGTCAGTTTGGTGAGTTACTGGCTCAACTCACTGCCGCTCAATCGATTGCACCCACGTCTGCTGAAACCCAAAGCTTGCTGCTGGCGCAACTAAAACGCGAAAGAGTGATCACTGGGTTAGTGAAAGAGCATTTTTACGGCCTCAAAGACATCGGTAATGATGCCGTTCATGAGCGGTTTGGAACGCATCAGTCGGCATTACACCATTTGAGGAATGCCCATAGATTAGCCATTTGGTTTCATCAAACCTATGGCGATCGCACCTTTATTGCTCCCGACTTTGAGCCGCCGCCCGACTCGCCTCAAGTCCCTCAGGTCGTCCAGGGACTTATTGCCGAGCTGTCTAGAAAGTCACGAGTGAGCCGCACAGAAGCGGAGTCGGCTCAAGCCTTAGCTGCTGAAGAAACAGCAAGGCGAAAAGAAGCTGAAGCCAATGCAGAGCGCTTCAAACAGAAAATAGCTGGAATCCAGGAACAGACTGCATCACAGTCATCTGAAGTGAAGCAAGAACTGATCCAGCATGCCCAAACAACAGCGGTCAAAATCAAACTGGATGAACAGGAAATTCGGGCGCTCATCGATCAACAACTGAGAGATTTAGGTTGGGACGCCGATACCCTCAATTTGCGCCATTCAAAGGGAACCCGTCCAGCAGTGGGCCGCAATATCGCGATCGCAGAATGGCCGCTAGGAAATGAAAAGGTAGACTATGCGTTATTTGTCGGCAAGGACTTTCTCGGTCTATTGGAAGCGAAGGCAGAAGATGCGGCTAAGGCCCAAGCACAGACCGAAGCCTATGTTAAAGAGGCTGCAGGGCAATATAAGGTGCAGCCGTTTGCTTTTTTGAGCGACTACTACACCAATTATTTTTGGGAGAAGGGAAAAACCGCCAAACGCCTTGTGTCGGGCCTTTTTGCGCCGGATGATTTGAAACGCTTAGCCCATCTTCGTTTGCATGGCACCCCTCTTGCTGCGACTCAAATCAATACTCACATTGCCGGTAGGGTGTATCAGCAGGAGGCCATTCGGCGGATTTGTGAAACCTTCACCGCCGGGAAACGACGGGCCTTATTGGTGATGGCGACGGGAACCGGCAAGACACGAACGGCGATGGCGCTGATTGAGCTATTTTTACAGACCAATCAGGCGCAGAAAGTGTTGTTTGTCGCAGATCGGAATAATTTGGTTCAACAAGCCTTAGATGAAGGCTTTAAACAGCATCTACCCGATGAACCCCAGATTCGCATCGTGACGAAGAATATTGACCCCACAAAGCGGCTGTATGTGGTGACGCACCATACCTTAGACCGATGCTACCAGCAGTTTAGTTCTGCGTTTTTTGACCTGATTATTTTTGATGAGGCCCATCGGTCTTTGTTCAATAAGTTCAAAGAAGTTGTGGACTACTTCGATGCCAGAATGATTGGCTTAACCGCAACGCCAGCTAGCTTCGTCGATCGCAATACCTTCTTGCTCTTTCAATGTGAGGGCAGCTTACCCACCTATCTATACGACTATGACCAAGCCGTTGACGACGCTATCCTCGTTGATTTCAGCCTCTATCGCGCCCAGACCCGATTTCAGCGTCAAGGAATTCGAGGGGTCGATCTAACCGACGAACAGCGAGAGACGCTGATTCAGCAGGGAATCGATCCTGATGATGTTGATTTCTCAGGGACGGAGCTAGAGAAAGAGGTCTCAAATAAGGATACGCTCCGGAAACAATGGGAAGAAATTATGGAGGTGTGCTTTAAGGACGAGTCGGGACAACTGCCTGCCAAGACCATTGTGTTCGCTCTCAGCCAGAAACATGCCCATCGGCTGTGTGAGACATTTGAAGAAATGTATCCGCAGTATTCAGATCTAGTGCGGGTGATTACCCACAAGACAGAGAGCAAGGGACGGTTGACCAAGCAATTTAAGGATGATCCTTTGCCTCGGATTGCGATTTCGGTGGATATGCTCGATACCGGCGTCAATATCCCTGAAATCATGAATCTGGTATTCATGAAGCCGGTGCGATCGCGGATCAAGCTTTGGCAGATGATTGGTCGGGGGACTCGGAATCAGGAGGCTTGCAGGCATCTAGACTGGCTACCCAATCGCACGAAGGCTGAATTTAAAATTATTGATTTCTGGGAGAACGATTTTGACCGCACGGCCCAGGTGTCTGAGGCTCAGGATTTACCCATTTTGGTGCGTTTGTTTAACACTCGCCTCAAGCTGATGGAGAGATTGCTCAGCAATCAGTCATCTGATTGCGCTCAGCAGATCGTGCAGGATTTGCGATCGCAAATCAACTTGATTCCTACCGATGCCTTTTCGGTCCGCAAGCAATGGCAACAAATTTCGGTGGTCTGGACAGACGGATTTTGGCGCAGGCTTAACGGTCAGGATTTAAAGGTTCTCAAGCAGGATGTGGGACCGCTGCTGAGGTTTGCCCCTCCGGTGGATGTAGCGGCGTTGACGTTTACCCATAAGGTAGAACGCCTCAAGCTGCAGCAATTGAATGGAGACGTTAGCGCTGATTTGGTCAGCACCATTGCTGAAGATGTGGGGCGTCTACCCGATTTTGTGCATCAGAATCAGCGCTACGAAGGGGTCAGAACTCTTTGTTTAT
>JBAUJD010000861.1:0-2070 GCA_049683515.1 Thermosynechococcaceae cyanobacterium
GTGATGACCCATTTAGAACCGATTGAAGATCCGGCCTCTTGGGCTGATGGAGAAGGCGATCGCATCCATCACCAGCCCCTAACCTGAGCGATATTTTGCAGTATCCTCAGGCGATGCACTCGATTCGGCTGTGATCTGCCCCACTGGATGCTCTTGACGTCACTCACCGCTCAACAGAGTGAAGTGCAGCATGATGAAATCACTCCAAATTGTTACGGAGTTCATGCTAAGCAGGACTCTTTTGTAGCTTAGCGTCATGCTCACCCTATCCTAGATAGGAGAATCGACGGTTGCTCATTCGCGTATTCATGGGGGTAAATGGAGTCCATTTCGGGGAATGGATTTAATCCGTTTTGGGCCTCCCAGCTCCACTTCTGTTTCCTTAATTGCAGGGTCTTAACACTATGAGAACTCGCCAGTCGCTCTCTCGCTTTTTTGCAAAGGCTAAGCCTCAATCTGTTGTACGTCGGACGAGTCGAGTGCAATGGCCTCTGGTTTGTCTACAACCCTCAGTCCTGCTGGTCTTACTTTTGGCCCTAGGGGGCTGTAATTCTGGCCTAAAGTCGGAGTTAGGCAATCCAACCGCTACCCCAGCGGTAGACTCTCAAGGGAAAGACAGTACCTTTGCCAAAGGGGCTAGCTCTTCCTCTGCTACGCCGGAGAGTCCAGACCTCAACGATCAAGCCACAGCACCGAGTCAGCCTGAATTTACCGATATTGCCGATATTCCCACCCAGGCATCGATCACGGCCCTCAAGCAGCTCGGTGTGTTTGAAAACTCTGGCAGTGAGTTCAAACCCTATGACACCCTGACGCGGGGTGAGTATATTATCTGGATGTTTAAGACCAACAATGCGATTAGCAGTGAAGAGAATCGTATTCGACCCGATCCGACCTTTGAGCTTGAGTTTACAGATATTGCCCCTGAGCATCCGGCTTACAAGTACGTGCAGGCGCTCGCTAGTGCTGGCTTTGCCGTGGGCTATGAAGATAAGACCTTCAAGCCCGATCAGCCAATCACGCGGGAAGAAATGATTGCCATTAAGGTGGGGCTAGACTCGCGGACAACCTACGGGCCGCTGCAGGGGATTGTCCTCAACTATACGGACTTTGACCAAATTGATCGTCGATACACGGGCTATTTCGGCGCTGATGGCAATCTGAGTTACGACAATGTGAGTCGTGCCTTCGGCAATATCAAAACGCTGAAGCCAAAACAGCCGGTTAAGCGCTATGAAGCAGCAGCAACGCTGGCTGTGATTGACACGAAAACAGTGGAGCAGGCGCTAGAGCGTCAGGAGAATGCAAAATGAAACGATTACTGATGAGTTCTTGGTCTTCGCTATTCATTGTGTTGGCCTTTATGGTGGGGGGCTGTAGTCCTAAAGCAGAGCAAGCTACCACCTCTCCGGGCGATGAGAGTGTCTTCTCGAAGGGGGCAAGTTCTGCCTCTGAAACACCTGAGTCTCAACCCAGCGAGACGCCAACGCCTGAAGATTCAGCGCCCTCAACACAGCCAACTGCAGCGGAAGAGATTGCTGAGCTAACTGATCTCACGGATGTCCCGACCCAAGCGTTTATTGTAGAGCTTAATAAATTGGGGGTCTTTGAGCAGACTGAGGGCACCTTCAAGCCCTATGAACCAATCACGCGGGGCGAATATTTGATCTGGATGTTTAAGGCCAATAATGCGATCGCACGAGCGGACAAACAACTCAGATTTGACCCCACCTTTAATCCGGGGTTTACAGATATCAGCCCTGAGCATCCGGCCTATAAATATGTGCAGGCGTTTGCCAACGGAGGCTATGCCGTAGGCTATGAGGATAAGACCTTTAGACCTGATCAGCCCCTCACCCGCGAAGAGATGATTGCCCTCAAAGTGGGCCTTGACAGCGGCGAGGCGATTAAACCCCTCAAAGATACGAGATCGATTACCTACGCAGATGCTGCTCAGGTTGAGTCAAGATACACCGGCTACATTCGGGGGGATGGCTCTTTTAAGAATGCAGCACGGGCCTTTGGCGCAGTCAAAGACCTGAAGCCTAAGCAGGTGGTGAAGCGCTATGA
>JBAUJD010000862.1:0-3374 GCA_049683515.1 Thermosynechococcaceae cyanobacterium
CCGGCTCCGTGGTTTTGTCAGCAGAGGGACACCGATGGGCCATCGCCGCTAGAACGGTATCTTCACCTTGAGTAAAGGCATAGTCGAGGCCGTTAGCACGGGCCACCACAATGGGAATATCGATTTCGGCTTCTAGGCGAGGGGCCAAGCCCTCTAGATCCATTTTGATGATTTCGGTGGTGCAGGTGCCGATCCAAACGATCACGCTGGGGTTGCGATCGCGTTTAATCTGCACACACAACCGCTTCAGCTCTTCATAATCATTGAGCTGCGCAGAAATATCACCTTCCTCTAGCTCTGCCATTGCGTAGCGAGGCTCCGCAAAGATCATCACTCCCATTGCATTCTGCAGGAAGTAGCCACAGGTCTTGGTGCCAATTACCAAAAAGAAACTATCTTCAATCTTCTGATATAGCCAAGCCACACAGCTAATCGGACAGAAGGTATGGTAATTACCTGTTTCACATTCAAAATCAAGCGCCTGAGGCTTCGACTCGGCAAGCGTCATAATCTCTATTTCCTTTTCTAGATCAGCAGCAGATAAAATAGGCGCACTCATTGCTGTGGCGCTGTTATAAGCACCACAGCAGGATCTTCTAAACCATCATCAGATCCAGTTCTTCTTCCTCGGTTCGAGCCGCAGGTGGCTCTACGGGGTTGAGGTAGAAGTCAGACAGCAGCGCAAACAGCTCCCGGTCTGGCGTATCTTCAGGCACAACGCCTTCAGGTCGAGCCACAATCTGGTCAGCAATGTTGAGGTAATAGTCACAGACCGACAGCAACGCAGGATCGGTCTCCGCCATTTCAAACATGGTCTTACCCTTCACCCGCGACACCCGGATATCTTCAATCAGAGGAAGAATCTCCAGCACTGGCATGGGGACGGACTCAATATACTTATCAATCAAGTCGCGCTTTGAGGTGCGGTTGCCGATCAAACCGGCTAGACGCAAGGGGTGAGTCCGCGCTTTCTCGCGCACGGAGGCCGCAATCCGGTTGGCCGCGAACAGAGCATCAAAGCCGTTGTCGGTGACAATCATGCAGTAGTCAGCGTAGTTAAGCGGGGCTGCAAAGCCACCACAAACCACGTCGCCCAGTACATCAAAGAGAATGACGTCGTACTCATCAAAGGCATTAAGTTCTTTGAGTAGCTTGACGGTCTCGCCGACCACATAGCCACCGCAGCCTGCACCGGCAGGAGGGCCACCGGCCTCAACGCAGTCCACGCCGCCATAGCCTTTGTAAATAACATCTTCGGGCCAAACGTCTTCGTAGTGATAGTCCTTCGCCTGCAGCGTATCGATGATCGTCGGGATCAAGAAGCCGGTCAGTGTAAAGGTGCTGTCGTGCTTGGGGTCACACCCAATTTGCAGAACTTTTTTACCGCGTTTTGCTAAAGCGACAGAGATATTGCAACTGGTGGTTGATTTACCAATTCCACCTTTTCCGTAAACTGCAAGTTTCACCTTCGTTCCTCGCTATGCGTTGGTCTGGGTTTAAATACTCATCAGCATCTATCGCTGAGAAGAAAGGCACTGAGACTGGCTCGATTACCTGTTCGAATTATTGTGCAATTTCCTCGGATTGAAAAGGGACTCTGTTGACTAAAATTAATATAGGGAAGATTTATTGAGCGCCTGATTGAATTATTAAATTATATTTAAGACTTGAATCCTGTCAAAGATTAAATAAAGCTCAAAAAAATATTTTATTATGTTTATTTTATAAAAATAAGATCAATAAACAAATAAGCTTAAAACCCTTTTCTGAAAGGGATCACGTCCGATAGATTATAGTGTTTAAGGTTTTGGAGCCTTGCGGTGGCAGTGATTACGAGTATCTGATAGATGTCAGGTATGGGCTTGAGTTGAAAGTACTACTTAGTCTGCTTCACACAGCCGATCAGAGGCTGAAAGCATTTGCCTTTAATCTGGATATTCAAGATTTCATTGTTAAATATAATGAATTATGGGTTCGTACCGAGTATTTATACTCAAGGGGATTTAAGGGAGGGACGCGAGGGTTTTAGTCTTTGAAGATCCCGCAGTCCTTAAGGCAACGCTTTACCTCTTTGAGTCCTTGAACACGTTCAGCCTTCATCCCTTGTTTCTGAGCAGAGGTAACATTCAAGAGATTGTCGTCTAGGAACAAAATCTCTTCAGGGCTGACGTCCAGTGCCTTGATGACATGCTGAAATGCGGCGGCATCGGGCTTCGCGAGACCGATCAGATGAGATGCAAAATGATGATGGAAAGCATCGTGTAAGCCCATGCCGTGCAATCCAGCAGATTTAGGTTCTCTTCGATCTGTGCGGTGGCATTAGCCTAAGATGAACTAAGTAGATATGCACAGCAATCATATCTGTCTTCAAGGGTATGAGCTGTCTTAAAATGGGTGGCCCTTCGCTGACGGCAACCCGCTGGCTATTCTGTCTTTCGTCTCCCTGACTGTTGTAAAAAAATGATGCCCCAAACCCTAGATTCAACCGCTGTTTTAGACGTATTGCGTCCGGTTCAAGATCCAGAGCTGCAAAAGAGCTTGGTGGAGCTGAATATGATCCGCAATGTGGAAGTCAAGGGCGGTGAAGTTAGCTTTACCCTCGTGCTCACAACCCCCGCCTGTCCCCTACGCGAATTTATTGTTGAAGACTGCAAGACTGCCGTTCGGACTTTGCCCGGTATTGAAACCGTTGAGGTTGAAGTCACTGCAGAGACCCCTCAGCAGAAAAGCCTGCCCGATCGCACTGGCATTGAGGGCGTCAAAAATATCATTGCGGTGTCCAGCGGTAAGGGAGGCGTGGGCAAAAGCACCGTTGCCGTCAATATTGCAGCAGCTTTAGCCAAGTCTGGTGCGGCGGTGGGCATGATTGATGCCGATATCTATGGCCCCAATGTACCCACGATGCTGGGGCTGGAAGATGCAGTGGTGGAGGTGCGGAAGGAGGGCGATCGCGAAGTTCTAGAACCACCGACAAACCACGGCATCAAGATGGTATCTATGGGCTTCTTGATTGATAAAGAGCAGCCCGTCGTCTGGCGCGGCCCGATGCTGAACGGCATTATCCGTAAGTTTCTCTATGAAGTCGATTGGGGCAATCTCGACTACTTAATTGTGGATATGCCGCCGGGAACCGGCGATGCTCAATTGACCCTCGCTCAGGCGGTGCCGATGGCCGGGGTGGTGATCGTGACTACCCCTCAAAATGTTGCCCTCCAAGATGCCCTTAAGGGACTGAAAATGTTTGAGAATTTGGGCGTATCTGTTTTGGGCCTCGTTGAGAACATGAGCTACTTCATTCCCCCAGATTTGCCCGATCGCAACTACGATATGTTTGGTTCGGGCGGCGGCTCCACGATGGCAGCAGAGTTGGGGGT